>JBLHII010000120.1:0-5908 GCA_047616265.1 Minisyncoccia bacterium | reverse complement strand
TCTGTGAGTTACACCTTATCCAACGAAGATAAAAACATGGATGTCTATATACTAGATTTGGACCAAGGTGGCGAGAGTTTTTTTGTATGCCAATTGCCTGTTGGTGTGCAAGATCATTGTTGGATAAATAACAGCCAACTTTTACTTGGAAGCGGCTCCAAAATCTACCTCTATGATATGTTTGGCGCCCAAGAGTGGATAAAAGTTGCAGATCTTTCTACCTATACTATTTCAACAATAAACCGCATCACTGTAAGTCCTGACGGAAAAAAAATTGCGCTTGTGGCTAATGATGCTCAATAGGTGTTTCATAAATAAATTTATTTATCATGATATGACACTACGAACTACTCGTATTAGATTTTAGAAGCCTATTTCTTTTGCTTATTTTTAAAGCAAAGTTATAGTACATGAAATATTATTCCCTCGCATTGGTTTTGTTTGTTTATACCGCTTCACTTGCACAGACAGACCCACGTTTATACGAAATTATAAACACCGTATCTGCAAAAAATATGGAAGCAGACATTACAACTCTTGCCAATTTTGGAACCAGAAATACTTTTAGTGATACCATAAGTACCACAAGAGGGATTGGAGCTGCACGGCGTTGGATTAAAGCTGAGTTTGACCAAATTTCTAAAAACTGTAATAATTGCTTATCTGTTTTTTATCAAAAAGATTTAGTTAAAGCAGAAGAAAACAGGAGGGTTTCTAAAGATATATGGGTTGTTAATGTGGTAGCCATTCAAAAAAGTAAGAGACCGTCAAACCGATATATCATTATGAGTGGTGATATAGATTCCCGTAATAGTGACAGTAGTGACTTCACTAAAGATGCTCCTGGAGCAAATGACAATGCAAGCGGCATGGCAGGTACTATAGAAGCAGCTAGAGTGCTAAGCTCCTATAAATTTAATGCGAATATTGTATACCTTGGTTTGAGTGGTGAAGAACAAGGTTTGTTTGGTGGTGCTGGGTTTGCAGCATATGCTAAAGAAAAAAATTGGGACATCATAGGGGTCCTTAACAATGATATGATCGGAAACATTAAAGGGGTAGATGGCGTTATAAGCAATGTAGATTTCAGGATTTTTTCTGAACCTGTTCCACCTACTGAAACAGAAAAACAACGCAGACTAAGAAGATTTTATGGTGGAGAGGTAGATGGTATTTCAAGACAATTGGCACGTTACGTGCATAAAACTACCAAAACCTATATGCCAGAAATGAACCCAATGATGATCTATAGACTAGATCGATTTGGTCGTGGAGGGCACCACAGGCCATTTAATGATTTAGGCTACCCAGGCATACGCATTATGGAAGCCCATGAAAATTACACCCAACAACATCAGGATATTCGTACAGAAAATGGTGTGGAATATGGAGATAAACTAAAATTTATAAACTTTGAGTATGCAAAAAAAATAACCGCTGTAAACGCAATTGTGATGGCAAGTCTTGCCTGGGGGCCAGCGCCTCCAACCGATGTTGCTATTGGTGGTATTGTGCAACCTGCTGCAAAATTTAAATGGGAAAAAAGCGCCGACGCCATAGGCTATAAAATTTATTGGAGGGATACAACTTCTCCAACCTGGGATTATAGTAGGTATATAGGGAATGAAGATGCATTTGTATTAAACGGCATCGTTATTGACAACTATTTTTTTGGTATTGCAGCCGTCGGAAAAGATGGACATGAAAGTGTTGTTGTATTTCCTAGTGCAACTTTTAGATAAAACAACTAATTACAATTTAACACACTCCATTTTAGATGAAAAACCTTCTATTCATTTTTGCAGTACTCTTTATAAGTCTTACAACTAGTGCACAAGAAACATTTACAGAAGCAGATAAGCTAAGAGGTTCTATTACCCAGGAACGAGCTTGGTGGGATCTTCAGCATTATAAAATAGAAGTAGAAGTACTTCCTGAGAAAAAAACACTTAAAGGAACTAACACCATCACTTACAAAGTATTAGCCTCTAAAAAAATCATGCAAATAGACTTGCAGGAGCCTATGAAGATTGACAAGGTTAGTCAAAATGGAAAAAGCCTCAAAGTAGAAAGAATAGGAAGTGTACATTATATCAGGCTTCTACGAAAACAAAAAATTAATACAGAAAACATACTTGTAATTGAATTTTCAGGCTCCCCAACAGAAGCGTTAAATGCACCTTGGGATGGTGGCCTTGTTTGGCAGAAAGACATCAATGGAAAACACTTTATTGCAAGTGCAAACCAAGGCATTGGCGCAAGCGTGTGGTGGCCGGTAAAAGACCATCCTGCAGATGAGCCAGACAAAGGTGTTGCCCTTTACATAACCGCCCCAAAAGACTTAGTAGCCGTTGGAAACGGCAGGCTTATAAACCAAATAGTACACAAAAACACAAAAACATGGCATTGGCAAGTGACCAATCCAATTAACAGCTATGGTGTAAATATTAATGTAGGTGATTATGTTCATTTTTCAGAAACGTTTGAAGGTCTTAACGGAGCGCTAGAAATGAGTTATTGGGTCTTGCGTGATCATCTTGAAAAAGCAAAAAAGCAATTTAAACAAGCCCCTAAGATGATGCGTGCGTTTGAGTATTGGTTTGGCCCCTACCCCTTTTATGAAGATAGCTTTAAACTGGTTGAAGTGCCTTATTTAGGTATGGAACACCAAAGTAGCGTTACCTACGGAAACAATTACGAAAATGGATATCTGGGAAGAGATTTATCAGGTACGGGCTGGGGACTTCTTTTTGATTTTATTATTATTCATGAAGCAGGTCATGAATGGTTTGCTAACAATATCACCAATAAGGATGTAGCAGATATGTGGATTCATGAAGGGTTTACAGCCTATTCAGAAAATCTATACCTCAACTATCATTTCAGTAAAAAAGCGTCTAGTGAATATGTTATTGGAACCAAAAAAAGCATCCAAAATGACCGTCCTATAATAGGAACTTACAACAAAAACAATCGGGGTAGTAATGACATCTATTATAAAGGTGCCAATATTTTACACACAATACGCCAACTCATTGAAGATGACGAAAAATGGCGTACTATCCTACAGGGGCTCAATAAAGACTTTTACCATCAAACAGTCACAAGCAAGCAAGTAGAAGAGTATATTTCAGAAAAAAGTGGAATAGATCTAACACAATTCTGGGAGCAATATTTACGTACTACCCTCATTCCTAAACTTGAATACAACTATAATGGCAACAAACTAAAATATAGGTATGTTGATATTATAGCGGACTTTGATATGCCCGTACAAATCGTTATCAACGGAGAAACCTATTGGATACAACCAACGGCAGACTGGAACACTTTTGTAAATAATAATGACATTAATAGCTGTACCGTAAAGCAAGACTTTTTAATTACAGCACAGTTGATAGAGTAACAGTGTAATGAGCTTGTTTAAGAAATATAAATACGCAAAAAAACTTACCAATTACACCCTATAAGATGGCGCTGTGTTTACAGCGCTAAGCTCCCCTTACCTTCCCGAATTAAAACAGGGTCGCTGCCTGTGAGGTCTATGACTGTTGAAGCTACATTTCCTCCATAACCCCCATCTATAACAACATCTACTAGGTGTTTCCACTTTTCATAAATAAGTTCTGGATCTGTTGTGTATTCTATGAGCTCATCTTCGTCTTTGATGGATGTTGACACAATAGGATTACCTAATTCATGGACTATAGCCTGGACAATAGCATTATCTGGTACACGAATACCTACTTCTTTTTTTTTCTTAAAAACACTAGGAAGATTATTATTACCGGGCAATATAAAAGTATAAGGGCCCGGCAACGCTCTTTTTAATAGTTTGAAGGTAGAAGTGTCTATTTGTTTTACATGGTCTGACAAATTACTTAAGTCTTTACAAACAAAAGAAAAGTTAGCCTTTGCTAGTTTCACCTTTTTAATAAGAGCCACACGTTCTAATGCACGGTTATTTGTAATATCACAGCCTAAAGCATATACCGTATCACTAGGATAGATAATCAAGCCTCCGCTTCTTAAAATTTTGACAACCTTGGAGATATCCTTCTCATTTGGGTTGTCCTCGTATATTTTAATAAATATTGCCATCTGTATATTGGGTTACTAGTTCTTGACTACTAATCGATAACGTTCAACTTCGCAAATCGAAGCAATAGTTTTTTAAGCCCACCATTTTCAAAATTAATTTCTGCCTTGGTATCTGCACCAACTCCGTCAATTTTGGTGATTTTTCCTTTTCCGAACCGAACATGTTCTACTGTAGTACCAATAGCAAGATTTGCTGCAGCAGGATCAAAGTTTTTCTCAGCACTACTTACTACAGGTTTTAACCTGCGTAGCTTGCGTAACTGTTCTTCGTTTGGTCCTGTTGGTGCGTTTCCGGCCACTGGCTTGCTTAAACGCAACTTACTTTTGTCTACCTCACCAAATATATCTGCGTCCAGCAAAGGCTTGTAGCGATGCTCTGTGATAGGTGTTAGGTATTCTAAATAAGAGGCATCAATTTCTTCAATAAACCTACTAGGCTCTGCATCTATTAATTTACCCCACCTGTATCTAGATTGAGAGTAGGTTAAGTATGCTTGTGTTTCAGCCCTTGTAAGGGCTACATAAAACAACCTTCGCTCCTCCTCTAACTCTTCTCTGGTGTTCATACTCATTCCACTAGGAAATAAGTCTTCTTCCATACCAACAATATACACGTATGGGAATTCCAGACCTTTAGCTAGGTGAATGGTCATGAGCGCTACCCGGTCATCGTCTCCTTTGTCATTATCAAGATCTGTTGCCAAAGCTACATCTTCCATGAATTCTGAAAGGGCCCCGGTAGTATCTGCTAACTCCTTTTGTTCCTCTACAAAATCACGCATACCGTTGAGCAATTCTTCTATGTTTTCTATACGAGCCATACCCTCTGGGGTACCATCTTTTTTAAGCTCTGTGAGTAAGCCAGTTTTTTTAGCAACGTATTCTGCCATCTGAAAAGCGTCATAGGTCTCATTTAATACCTGAAAGCTTTTCACCATTGTAACAAAGTCTAACAGTTTTCCTTGTGTTCCTTTATTGATGTTAAGCTCTAACTTACCAATATTTTCCATGACTTCAAACATAGACCTACCATAATGATTGGCAGCAACCATAAGGCGCTCGATGGTGGTTTGTCCAATGCCTCTTGCTGGATAATTAACAACACGTTTAATGGCCTCTTCGTCTTTTGGATTAAGCACTAAACGCAAATAATACAACACGTCTTTAATTTCTTTACGTTGGTAAAAGCTAAGCCCTCCATAAATTCGGTAAGGAATGTCTTTTTTACGCAAAGCATCCTCCATAGCACGAGACTGTGCATTGGTTCTATACAGAATGGCAAAATCTCCATTTTGGAGCTGGCTATTGTGTTTGGTTTCAAAAATATTACTGGCTACAAAACGGCCTTCATCACCATCTGTCATGGTTCTATTTACCATGATTTTAGGGCCTTCGTCATTAGAAGTCCAAACAACTTTATCTAGACGCGTTTTATTTTTTTCAATAATACTATTGGCTGCGTTTACAATGTTCTTGGTAGATCTATAATTTTGCTCAAGCCTGTAGGTTTTTACATCATCATAATCTTTCTGAAAATTTAGAATATTATTAATGTTAGCACCACGAAACGCATATATACTTTGAGCATCATCCCCTACCACGCAGATATTTTGAAATTTATCACTTAAAGCACGAACAATTAAATATTGGCTATGGTTCGTATCTTGATACTCATCAACTAAAATATACCGGAACCTGTTTTGATACTTTGCTAAAACCTCAGGAAACCGAGTTAATAACTCATTGGTTTTCAATAATAAATCGTCAAAATCCATAGCTCCGGCTTTAAAGCACTTATCCACATAGC
>JBLHII010000119.1:0-5951 GCA_047616265.1 Minisyncoccia bacterium | reverse complement strand
CTTTGTTACTAATAGGGAAGTGTTAAACACTCCATTATTAACAATTAGTTCATACGCAACTGCGTCTCCACTCGCTACAGAGCCACCTAGGGTGTATTGTATGTTCCCACTTTGAGTTTCTAACAACGCTAAACCTGAAAAACTTAGAGCATCACCAGAAGCTTCGATATTAGTGGAAACAGGATTTAATGTTACCGTAAAGTTTCCTTCGCCAGCCAAGCCAAACCTTTTAATATCGAAGGGGGCATTGTTTACAGGGTTCGTTCCTGTATACAATGGGGCAGTATCTTTTAAAGAGGCAAAGTTGTTAACCATTTTTGCAGATGTCAAGTTATGGTACATCATGCTTTTTGCAATAGGTTCGATTTGATTTGATGGAGGCCAAAATTCTGGTCCAATTTCTGGAGTATATGCATAAATTTTATCGTGTGTACCAACGGTACCATACATAAAGTCATCACTATCTCCAGCGGCAGGATACAATTCTGCAGAAAGAATGTTGTTAAAACCATTATCTGAAACTAGCTCTGCTCCCAAATTATCAAGTAATTCTTCATCTGGAGATGGCGTGTTTTCTGCGTACCCAAAAGGGCGAAGCAGGAGATCGCCATAACTATGGTTATTAAATGCCATTATAAAATTGTGCTGTTCTACAAACCATTTCATCGCTTGGTTTTCTACTTCACTAAAAGGAGCTGCTCCTCTATATACTTGACTATCTGGATTACCAGAAGACCCTTCGCCTCCCCACATACCATTATTCGGATTACCATCAATAAAAAACTCATAGTTTCTATTGTTGTCTACGCCAAAGGTTCCGTTTCCATTATTTCTTCTATTTTTTCTCCAAAATCCACCACCATTAGGGTCTGTTTTTTCGTTGTACAGATAGCCGTCTGGGTTTACTACAGGGACAAAGTACAACTCACTATTGTCTACAATACCTTTTACCTCAGCATCTGTTTCATAGTTTTCTAATAAATACCACATGTAAAAAATAAGCTGGTGCAAGGACATAGGTTCACGGGCATGATGTATCGCAGTATATAATAATTGTGGTTCTGCTTCTTGGGTATCTGGATTGTCACTTATTTTCACCCATTTAATACCATTGCCACCAATAGAAGGGCTTACAGAATTATCTGGTTGTCCTTGGGTTAAAAAGGTGCTTATATTATCTTTGGTTGTAATCAGGTTAGGATATAGGGCTTTCATTTGGTCTAACTCATCAAGTACTTCTTGGTAGGTAAAATACCCTCCCATAGAACCCGAAGGGTCATTAAAATGAACAGGGGTTTGGTATTCTTCTTCTGTTTCTCCACAGGTTAAATTTTTAAGCGCTGCTTGCGTGTTGTTTCTAAGTAAGAAGTGTTCTTTAGCATCTTCTATTAATACGTCAACTTTAAACCCATTAGCGCGTGCTTTGTCTAATTCTGTAGTTGAGAATTCTGAAACTATAAAATACCCTTTTTTGTGTGTTCCGTGATCCACTGCCACTCCAAGGCTTTCTAGATGTGAGAGGTCTTCAGAAACAGTGTAATAAATTTTCGCGCGTTGAAACTTTTCTTCAAAGGATTGAGAGAAGCTATTTATTGTACTGCATATTAATAGCAGAGAGAGTATCGTTTTTTTCATTTTCATTTTTTGTAATAAATTCTATATTGCATAACATGACAATAGTTTCAAAGATACCTCTAGAATGCGCTTTGAGGCATCATTTACCTACTAAACATGTGTTGAGTATGAGAAAATTATGTAGTTTCTAGCCATTTTCTAGCGTTTACAAAAGCTTCTAGCCAAGGACTTACCTCATCTTTTGTGTTTTTCGGGTAGTGTCCCCAATTCCAAGGAAATGTAGAACGCTCAAGGTGTGGCATCATCACTAAATGTCTTCCTGTAGTATCTGTCATCATTGCTGTATTATAGTCACTACCGTTTGGATTGGCTGGAAATGCATCATATCCGTACTTCCCTACAATAGTATAATGACCTTCCTCTTTCGGGAATGAAAATTTACCTTCACCATGCGCTGCCCATATTCCAAGAGTGCTTCCTGCTAGGCTTGAGAGCATCACCGAATTGTTTTCTTGAATTGTTACCGAGGTAAAATTACATTCAAACTTCCCGCTATCGTTGTGGAGCATTTTTGGTTTTTCTATATCCTCAGGATTAAGCAATCCTAATTCAACAAATAATTGACATCCATTACAAACTCCTAGAGACAGCGTATCGTTTTTTGCAAAGAAATTTTTCAATGCAGTGTTTGCTTTTTCATTGTACAAAAAAGCACCGGCCCAGCCTTTTGCACTTCCTAGCACATCACTATTTGAGAAGCCCCCTACAGCAGCAATAAATTTAATGTCTTCTAGCGTTTCTCTACCCGCTATTAAATCTGTCATGTGGACATCCTTAACATCAAAGCCAGCGAGGTACATGGCGTTTGCCATTTCACGTTCACTGTTGCTTCCTTTTTCTCTAATAATGGCTGCTTTAATTCGTTTTTTAGAGGCATCGATAACAGGTTTCTTTCCATCAAAATTTTTCGGAAATGTAAACTGTAGTGGTTGGTTTTTATAGTTTTCAAAACGTGGCACTGCCATTTTTCCACTTTGCTTTAAGTCTAATAAGTGAGATGTTTTATACCAAGCATCTCTCATTTCAGATATACCAAAAGAGAGTACTTCTTTATGGTTGGTAATTAATAGTTCTTCTTGGTTTGATACTGTTCCTATGGCAACAAAATCAATATTATTTTTTCGCAAAGCATTTTCAAAAGTAGCGTCATGCATTGCTTGAATTACGAGGCTGCAATTCTCTGAAAATAAAACCTTTACAGTATCTTCTTCATTAAGTCCAGAAAGGGTTAGTCTAGCTCCTAGATTGGTGTCTGCGAAACACATTTCTAATAGCGTGGTTATTAAACCCCCTGAGGCGACATCATGTCCTGCAGCAATTTGATCTTCTAGAATAAGTGCTTGTATGGTGTTAAACACATTGGTTACATAGCTAGCATTTTTTACCGTTGGGGCTTCTGTACCAATGCTGTTTAATATTTGCCCAAAAGAAGACCCGCCTAATTTATAAGTGTCTTGACTTATGTTGATGTAATAGATACTTCCCTTGTTTTTTTGTAATACGGGCTCTACTACTTTTTTAATATCATTACAATGTCCAGCAGCCGTAATAATTACTGTTCCAGGAGATATTACTTCTTCATTCTTGTATTTCTGCTTCATGGAAAGTGAATCTTTTCCAGTAGGCACATTAATACCAAGTGCAATACTAAAATCACTGATAGCTTCAACGGCTTTGTACAAACGAGCATCTTCTCCAGGATTGTTACAGGGCCACATCCAGTTTGCAGATAGAGAAACACTTTTTAATCCTTTTTCAAGGGGTGCCCAAATAATGTTGGTTAGCGATTCTGTAATGGAGTTTCTAGCACCTGCTACTGGATCAATTAATCCAGAAATAGGGGAGTGACCGATACTGGTTGCAACCCCTTCTTTACCGGCATAGTCTAAGGCCATTACACCGCAGTTGTTAAGGGGTAGTTGTAAAGGACCGGCACATTGTTGTTTTGCAACTTTACCAGTTACACAACGGTCCACTTTGTTGGTTAGCCAATCTTTACACCCTACTGCTTCTAGTTGTAAAACATGTGATGTGTATTTTTTAATATCTGAAACGCTGTAGCTTGCTGCCGGATAGTTAGTTTGCAGTGTTTGGTCTATCATGATTGTTTTTGGAGCACTTCCAAACATATCACTCAATGCAAAATCCATCGGTTTTTCACCTGTTGCTTTACTCTCAAAAGTAAAGCGGTGTGTTCCGGTAACTTCTCCAACTTGATACATAGGAGATCGTTCTCTGTCTGCCACACGTTGTAAGATGTCTATGTCTTTTTTACCAATCACTAATCCCATACGTTCTTGAGACTCGTTTCCTATGACTTCTTTAGCAGAGAGCGTAGGGTCCCCTACTGGAAGTGCATCTAGATTGATGGTTCCTCCAGTGTCTTCTACCAACTCGCTTAAACAGTTGAGGTGTCCTCCTGCGCCATGATCGTGAATAGATACAATTGGGTTTATGTCACTTTCTACCATGCCTCTTATGGCATTAGCAGCACGTTTTTGCATTTCTGGGTTTGAGCGTTGTATTGCATTTAATTCGATACCACTTGAAAATACTCCGGTATCTGCACTAGAAACAGCAGCGCCACCCATACCAATACGGTAATTTTCTCCCCCTAGGATTACTATTTGATCTCCTTTTTGAGGAATGTCTTTTATGGCTTGTTCTGCTTTACCATAGCCAATACCTCCGGCCATCATAATAACTTTATCAAAGCCTAGCTTGCGGGCTTCATGCTCATGTTCAAAGGTTAGTACAGATCCTGTAATTAGGGGTTGGCCAAATTTGTTACCAAAGTCACTAGCACCATTACTTGCTTTTATTAGGATGTCGAGCGGAGTTTGGTATAGCCAATCTCTTTCTTTCATGGCGTGTTCCCAAGGGCGATTTTTGTCTAGCCTAGAGTAAGACGTCATGTACACGGCAGTTCCTGCCAGAGGTAATGAGCCCTTTCCACCAGCTAATCGATCTCTAATTTCTCCACCACTTCCTGTTGCAGCTCCGTTAAAAGGTTCTACGGTGGTTGGAAAGTTATGTGTTTCTGCTTTTATTGAAATAACACTATTAAAGTCTTTGTTTTGGTAATAGTCTGGTTTGTCTGCGCTCTTAGGGGCAAACTGTGTTACTACCGGTCCATTTACAAAGGCAACATTGTCTTTATAGGCAGAGACAATTTCATTTGGATTTTCTTTGGCTGTCTTTTTAATTAATTTGAATAGGGAGGAAGGCATTTCTTTTCCATCAATAATAAAGGTTCCGTTAAATATCTTGTGTCTGCAGTGTTCGCTATTTGCTTGGCTAAAACCAAATACTTCAGAGTCTGTTAATTTTCTGTCTAGTTTTACTGCAAGAGCATCTAGATAGACAACTTCCTCTTCATTTAAAGCCAATCCTTCTGCGGCATTATAGGCAGCAATATCATGAATGTCTTTAATAGGTTCTGGAACTGCTACTACCTCAAATATTTTTTGATTTAATGCGGTGTATTTTTGTAAAAGCATTGGGTCAAACCCTTCTAGAACTTTGGTAGTGTTGTTGAATTCCTCGATTCTAATAATTCCAAGAACACCCATGTTTTGAGATATTTCTACAGCATTTGTACTCCACGGTGTAATCATGGCAGCACGTGGACCAATAAAAAAATCCGCAATTGCGGACTGCTTAATTTCTGGTGTATCGCCAAAAAGCCATTGTAGTTTTTGGGTGCTTTCTTCTGAGATTCCTGAGGGTGTCTGGACAGCAAAGACTTTGTTTTTAACGTCTCCAAAAAAGTGAATCATTCTTGATAGTATTTGAACGGTTTTTAAAGTGTAAAGGTAGTTTTTTTTCTGAAATTTTAAAGTAGAAAATAATGCATTCAATCAAGGTTATTAGAAACTTTTTAACAGTATTTTTTGCTTAAGAATGGTATGTGAGATAAATGTGAGTTGTTTTCTTAGGTTCTGCAAAGTAGAGTGACTACCTTGGTCTCAATAAAATTTAAAGTTGCGGTAACAGTATTTTGTATTCCCTTACAGCTCTTCTTTAAACCCTAACTTGCAAAAAACTAATTTAAACTAATTTACTATGAAATTAAGAAATTCATTAATGGCTTTTGCTGTACTACTTTCTTGCCATGCTTTTGGACAACAAACAGAAGGTCCCAGTGTTGTCTCTCAAGGAATCTTTGTGGGTGCTACCATTCCATTACGCGCCATGCCTACTGCTCCAGAAATGGAAGCAGAAGGGTTTGATTACGCTAGAGAAATCAAACAAAAGTTTGACCCATCTGATCAAAATGCAGTTCTTAATGAAAATGATTTACCGCTAGAGGGACA
>JBLHII010000118.1:0-5961 GCA_047616265.1 Minisyncoccia bacterium | reverse complement strand
AGTATGCTGGGTATATTGCTAAAGAAAAAAACAATGCAGACAAGCTTAACAGGTTAGAGGGAATAAAAATCCCAGAAGGATTTGATTACTCAAAGCTAAAGTCTTTGTCTTATGAGGCTAAAGAGAAATTAAGCAATATAAAGCCCGTAACGCTTTCACAAGCTTCGCGTATTAGCGGGGTGTCACCAAACGACATCTCTGTGATGCTTGTTTACATGGGGAGGTAGCTCAGTGTTTCACGTGGAACAAATTTTTAACAAAGCAAACAATCTTTTTGGACACACAAGACAGCGCTGTTTATATTTCAACCAAAGACTATTTTAAATCTAGAGAAGATTTTGATTTAGTGTTAGACCCTCAGTGTGATTTTTTAATAACTACACCCCAACCTCCTAGAGAAACTCTAGCGAGTTATTATGAAGGCGACGACTACATTTCACACTCAAATACTCAAAAAGGATTGGTTCCTTTTCTGTATGGTTTGGTCCAGCAATGGTCATTAAAAAATAAAAAAACGCTTGTCTTTAGGCTCTCTAAACAGAAAGGAAGATTATTGGATATTGGTGCAGGAACAGGAGCTTTTTGTGAAATTATAAAACAAAACGGATGGGACGTATCGGGTGTCGAGCCCAACAAGAAAGCAAGAACAATTGCAGCACAAAGGCAGCTGTCTTTGTTAGAGAATATCGATGATTTTCAAGATCAAAAATTTGACGTGATAACACTTTGGCATGTACTAGAACACCTTCCAGATTTAGATAAAACGATCATTAAAATTGAAAAGCTATTAAGCCCAAAAGGGGTTTTGATTGTGGCGGTTCCAAATTATAAATCATTTGACGCAAAACACTACAAACAATTTTGGGCAGCCTATGACGTTCCAAGGCATTTATGGCATTTTTCTCAAAAAAGCATGACGTGTTTGTTTTCAAAAAACATAACACTGCTCAAAACCAAGCCCATGATTTTTGATTCCTTCTACGTTAGCTTACTCTCTGAAAAGTATAAAACCGGAAATGCATTTTCTTTAAAAGCTTTTTTTATTGGTCTTTGGTCAAATATTTGTGCGATACAATCAAAAGAATATTCTTCGCTGATTTACTGCTTTAAAAAAGCCTAGAACCCATTTTAAGTACGCTTTTTGCGCTTAAAAAACAGGGCACACATGTTTTGTTGGGAAATAATAGAAAATCCCTTAGCCCGCTTTATTTAAAGTTGGTTTTGATAGAAAAACCAAATTGAGCTAATTATCAACAATAGAAAATATTTATTGTTATGTTTTAGCGTGAATAAGCCTTGTTAGCTTAATAGAGAGGTCTGTGAAAATAATTTTAGCATTTCCATTTCGTTCAATATGATAAGACGCTTCTTCAATTGCTTCAGAAATTTCAAAAATATTATTTTGATGAATAAATGGTGCAAATTTTTCGATAGAAAATTTTGTGTTGGGCGCGTCAAAAAACAGCAAACTATCAGCTTTATAATTTTTAAGCAAGGCTTGTCTAAACGTTTCTTGACAATAGCTTAAAAAGTTCTTTTGGGTTTCCCTTCCTTCTTTTGCAATTTCTTCACTCCATGAAATAAGACCGTGTATGGAAGATTTATTCCCTTTTGCTTTGAAAGCGGTACGCACCCAATTTACAAACCAAATTTCAAAGTCAGTATCATCACCCGCGTTGTTTAGTAAGCAGAGAGCTTGGTGAAAGTCTCCATTAGATAAGCTGCTGATTTTCAGAGCTTTGTTTTTGGAAACACCCTTGTTTTCAATGAGTTGTTTAGAAATAGTGTCTTCTGACAATAAGGGAAAATGTAATTTTTGACAGCGGGATTGTATGGTCTGTAAAATGTGTTCTTCTCTCTCGGTCAATAACAAAAGCACCGTATTTTTAGGAGGCTCCTCTACAAGTTTTAAAATCTTATTAGCACAAGCCGTATTCATTCTGTCGGCCATCCAAATAATCATAATTTTATGGCCGCCCTCATAGGCTTTTAAAGACAAGCTTTTAAGTATTTGCTTTGCCTCATCTACATTAATAGTTCCTTGTTTTTTTTCTATACCCAAATACGCCAACCAATCATATAAGGAGCCATAAGGATTTTCAGCCACAAAAATTCTCCAGTCCTCTAGGAATAGCGCTGAAAAAGGATGCTTTTTAACAAGATCATTCGTGTTTACAGGAAAGACAAAATGTAAATCAGGATGTGCAAGATTTGCAGCCTTGACCATACAACTTTCGTGTCCAGGAGATCCTAAGTTGTGATTGCTTGCTAAAATAGCTTGCGCATAGGCAATTGCTATAGGCAATAAACCGCTCCCGGTTTTGCCAACAAAAAGCTGTGCGTGAGGAATTCTGCCATTTTCAATGCTTTTAAGCAAATGGTTTTTAATATGTGTTTGGCCTAATATGTTAGAAAAAAGCATCTGCAAATGTAGCCAAATATTACAAACAGTCATACTAGAAAAAGAGCTATTACTTGCCGTCAAAAACTGTATATTTGTGTCATTAAACAACAGCTATGAAAACAGTACAAGACATTAATTTTAAAGATAAAAAAGCATTAATTAGGGTAGATTTTAACGTGCCACTTGACAACGACTTTAACGTTACGGATGCTACTAGAATTGAGGCAGCAAAGCCAACAATTATTAAAGTCTTAGAAGATGGAGGAAGCTGTATCTTAATGTCTCACTTAGGAAGACCTAAAAACAAAGAAGTTGAATTTTCTTTAAAGCACATAGTTGAAACGGCAACAGCTGTATTGGGGGTCACCGTACTATTTGTGAATGACTGCGTTGGTGCTTCGGTTGAAGCCGCTGTTGCAAATCTTAATCCTGGGGAAGTTTTGTTGCTTGAAAATTTACGCTATTATAAAGAAGAAACTACTGGAGATTCAGGGTTTGCAAAACAGTTAGCCGCGCTCGGTGAAGTGTATATAAATGACGCCTTTGGAAGTGCGCACAGGGCGCATGCGTCAACTACAATTATTGCAGAGCACTTTCCAGAAAACAAATGTTTTGGCGCATTATTGGCTTCTGAAATGGTTAATCTTGAAAAAGTATTAGGAGCAAGCGAAAAACCCGTAACCGCAATTATTGGAGGCGCAAAAGTATCTTCAAAAATAACAGTGATAGAGAATATTTTAGATAAAGTAGACCACCTTATTATTGGTGGAGGTATGGCGTTTACATTTATAAAAGCTCAAGGAGGTCAAATTGGAAGTTCATTGGTTGAGGATGACAAGCAAGCGCTTGCGCTTCAAATTCTTAAGCTAGCGAAAGAAAAAGGTGTTGAAATTCACCTACCTGTTGATGTGGTTGTTGCAGACCGGTTTTCTGAATTCGCTAGCACGGAAATAAGCCCAATACATGAGATTGCAGAGGGCTGGATGGGCCTAGATTCGGGCCCCCAATCAAACAGTAATTTTGCAAGTGTGATATCAAAATCAAAAACAATTTTATGGAATGGTCCTGTAGGTGTTTTTGAAATGGAGCTATTTGCTGTCGGAACTATTTCTTTAGGGAATGCGATAGCATCAGCAACAGAACAAGGGGCATTTTCTCTTGTAGGAGGAGGAGATTCCGTAGCTGCGGTAAAACAATTTAACCTAAGTCAAAAAGTAAGCTATGTATCTACAGGGGGAGGCGCTATGCTTGAGATGCTTGAGGGCAAAACACTGCCAGGTATTCAAGCAATATTAGACTAATATTTTTAAATAAAATTTTGAAACCATAATTCCGTTGCATTATATATGAAACAGGTCTTTTATTCTATTGTTTTTCTATTGTGTGCTTTTGGACAAGCCCAAGACACGTTGGTTTTTCCAAAAGGAGTCTTGCAAAACACGCCCGCACCCAATGGGACCCTCCCAGACTCTCTACAAACCCGCGCTTTCCAAGCTTTAGACACAATACAGACGCAGGATCTTGCTAATGATTTTCTTCTCAAAAACACTGCTACACAATTAAAAGATAGCGCGACTATTAAACTGGAGGACATGGCTGTTGCAAGACGCTACGATAGCCTTTGGCTAAAAGAGCTTTACAACAATAGCATGTTTGAAGAGGTCTATGGAAGCGTTACCCACATGACTTATGAGCCGGTTGATTATATCGAGCTTTCTACCGAGCTATTAAAACAACGCCTTACTGAAATCAATAGCAGAACCCCCTTTAATGTTGCCTATAATCCATCTTTGGAGAGCGTTATAAAAAACTACCTTAAAAACCGTCGCGGCACGATGGGGAAACTCATCGCATTGAGTGACTATTATTTTCCAATGTTTGAGGAGGCTCTAGCCAAATATAATATTCCTTTAGAGCTTAAATATTTAGCAATTGTAGAATCTGCACTTCGTCCAACGGCATCTTCTAGAGTTGGCGCTACGGGACTCTGGCAGTTTATGTTTAGCACAGGTAAAATGTTTGGTCTTGACGTTAATAGTTATGTTGACGATAGAAGCGACCCCTTAAAGGCAACCGAAGCTGCTTGTAAATACCTAGAAGCACTTTACAGGCGCCTTGGTGATTGGGACCTGGCTTTAGCGGCCTATAATTCTGGTCCAGGAAATGTCTCAAAAGCCATTAGAAGGTCTGGAGGGTATACAAATTATTGGAACATTCGCCCATATCTTCCACGTGAAACAGCTGGATATGTCCCTGCTTTTTTAGCAACGATGTATATTTTTGAATACTCAGAAGAACATGGATTTAAAAGCAACGGCCCAAGAATTCCGTACATAGCAACAGACACGATCCATATCAAAAAACAGATCGCATTACAACATGTGGCGGATGTTACCAATATAGATATGGCAGAGCTGGAGTTTTTAAACCCACAATATAAGTTGGGAATCATCCCTGTTGTTAAGGACGAAACATACTCCTTAAGACTGCCTGTAGACATGGTAGGTGCCTTTGTGGCGAATGAAGAGGTTATTTATGCGTACGCTGCCGCAGCTTTCAATAAAAGAGAAAAACCGTTACCCGCCTTAGACGATCTTGATAGTAAAATGTATTATAGGGTCAAAAACGGAGACTATTTAGGTAAAATTGCCGATAAGTTTGGCGTTCGCGTAAGCCAGATAAAACGATGGAATGGCTTACGGAACAACAATCTAAAAATCGGAAAGCGCTTGGTTATTTTCCCTAGAAAAATACCAAGAATAACCAAGAAAAAGAAGCCAACAGATCATTCAAAGACTAAAATATATATTGTTAAAAAGGGAGACTCTTTATGGAGCATTGCACAACAATATCCAGGAGTTACTGTGGCAGATATTAAAAAACGGAACAATATTAGCAGTACCAAATTAACGCTTGGTATGGAGCTTAAAATTTTATAGTAATTTGTTAATAATTTTGTATGAAATACACATATATCCTCTTTTTTTCTTTTTTTCTTTTTTTGGCTTGCGGCGACAAAGCCAATACAACTAAAAAATATAAACAGCCCTCTGTAGGGAACATCAACACACTTCAGGTTGTAACGTCTGATAGGTTGTGGAACGACACAGTAGGAGACGCAATACGGAGGTATTTTGCTTCGCCAACTCCAGGGCTTCCTCAAGACGAGCCGTTGTTTTCTATGAGCCAAATGCCGCCAGAGGTCTATAGTGGTTTTGTTAAAACATACCGTTTGTTTTTACACATAACACTGGGAGACAAAGACACTATTGCAATTAGAAAAAACCCATATGCAGCCCCTCAAGTAGGAGCCTTTATAACCGCAACATCTCAAGATAAGCTAGCTGCTTTAATTAAAAAAAATGCACCAAAAATAGTAAGCGCATTCAAGTCTTCAGAAATAAAAGAAAGGCAAAGGCGCACAAAAATATCGAAATTAAGACTAGACTCCTTGCCCTCTGCACTTGGCGTTACACTTGAAATACCTTCTGCGTATCACATTGCAAAATCTGCGTCAGATTTTTATTGGATACGCAAAGAACTAAAGTACGGAAATA
>JBLHII010000117.1:0-6036 GCA_047616265.1 Minisyncoccia bacterium | reverse complement strand
AAAAACCAGTTTTTTTATACTTCCATACATTATGCATTAATAATTATCTACATCAATTGTCACGCGTATAGAACCAAATTCTTTAACGGAATTAAAACTGCGTTGCACACTAGCTATGTATTCTTTTGTTTTTTGCAGCGAATTTTTTTTAGAAATCTTCACCAATACAGCAGTAATATATTGATTTCTAACCCTTGCAACAGCTGGTGCTTCAGGGCCTAAGATGTTGTCCTGAAGGTGCTGTTTAAGAGCCATAGCATACCAGCTTGCTCCTTTTTCTACTTTTTGTAAGTTCCTGTCTTTAAATATAATTTTTATCGTTCTAAAAAATGGCGGGTACTTAAACTGATACCGCTCTTCTTTTTGAAGTGTATACATTTCCTGATACGCATTTATACTTACTTGTTGTAAAATTGTATGGTACGGGTTGTAGGTTTGAATTAATACGCGCCCTCTTTTGTTTGTCCGTCCTGCCCTACCTGCCACTTGTAGCAATAATTGAAAACTACGCTCATGGGCTCTAAAGTCTGGAAAGTTTAATAAATTATCGGCATTCATAACGCCTACCAAACCAATATTTCTAAAATCTAACCCTTTAGCTAACATTTGAGTGCCAACCAAAATGTCAATTTCTAAATTCTCTAATCTATCAATTAACTTCTTGTAAGCATGCTTACCTTTTGTCGTGTCTTGATCCATCCTTGCCACTGTGTGATTTGGAAACAACTCCAACAACTCTGTTTCAATTTGCTCTGTACCAAAGCCCTTATTGTCGAGTGTTTCTAAACCACAAGCCTTACAGCTTATTTGCATAGGTGTATTATAACCACAGTAATGACACCGTAATTGGTTTTTGTATTTATGATACGTAAGACTTACGTCACAATTAGAGCATTGTGGAGAAGTACCACAGGTCTTACATTCTACAATTGGCGAAAATCCTCTTCTGTTTTGAAACAAGATTATTTGTTCCTCATTTTTTAGGGATTCCTGAATTTCTTCAAGCAAACGGTCACTAAAATGACCTGTCATTTTCTTTTTCTTATGCTTCTCTTTAATGTCTACTAACTCAATACGAGGCATTTGAATATTTCCGAAGCGAGTTTTTAACTCCACCAAGCCATATTTCCCTTCTTTAGCATTATGGTAACTTTCTAATGACGGTGTTGCTGACCCCATAAGGAGCTTTCCTTGGTGAATATTTGCTAAAACAACCGCACTGTCGCGCGCATGATATCTTGGCGCAGGGTTGTATTGCTTAAAAGAGGGTTCATGAGATTCATCAACAACAATGAGCCCTAGATTACTAAATGGCAAAAATATAGAAGAGCGAGCGCCAATAATAATTTGTGCCTTAGCTTTCTTTTGTAGCACATTATTCCAGACCTCTACACGTTCATTAACAGAGTATTTAGAATGATATACAGAAATTTTTTCTCCAAAATAAAATTGTAACCTAGTTATGAGCTGTGTTGTAAGAGCAATTTCAGGTAACATGAATAATACTTGTTTTCCACTTGTAAGTTGCTCCTCAATAAGAGTAATATAAATTTCTGTCTTGCCGCTAGCAGTAACACCATGCAACAGGACAACATCCTGTTGATTAAATGAGGTTTTGATCTCTTGACAGGCCTTTTCTTGTGCATCACTTAATTGCATGATTGCCTCTCCAGCATCTCCATCATACTCAACTCGGTCTTTTTTTAGATAAAACTCTTCTAAAACTCCTTTACTTACTAAAGATTTAATTGATCCAGCACCAGCACCACAAGCATTTTGCAAAGAAGCTACTCCTACTGCTTTTTTAGTCTGTGCTTGCAAGCTAAATAAATGTATTAAAATTTCTTTTTGCTTAGGCGCTCTTTTAAGAGAATCTAACAATGCTGCTAATAGCTCCTCTTCTTGATAGGCTGGAGCTATTTTAATGTATTTTTTTAATTTAGGAGCGTACTGTTCATAAACTTCTTCTTGCACCTCAATAAGGTGCTTATCTAGGAGGTCTTTTAACACCTTTACTACTTGTCTACTATCAAGTATTGCTCGCACATCATTAATATGAAGGGGGGATCGTTGTTGCAGCGCCTCAAGTACTAAAAACTCTGCATCAGAAATCTCTGCTTCGTCAAATTGCGCATCAGCTCTAAGAGAGACAATGGTTTCACTTTCTAATAAGAAAGCACTTGGCAATGCTGCTTTAATAATTTCACCCAAAGTACACATGTAGTACCCTGCCATCCACTCCCAATGTTTTATTTGAAAAGAAGTAATAATAGGAGTTTCATCTAATATCTGATCGATACTCTTGGTCTCATAGCCCTGGGGTGCTTGTGTATGAACTTGATACACAATTGCCGTATATACTTTAGACTTTCCAAAAGGAACAGCAACTCTATGACCTTCTTTCAAAAAAGCAGCCTCATCCTTATTTACACTATAGGTAAAGGTTTGTTTTAATGGAATGGGTAATATGACATCTATATAGAACAATGTTTGATTGAGTATATTTATTAGATGGTAAAAATAAAAAAGGCTTCTTAATATCTAAGCAGCTTTTATTCATTTTATACACAAGTTATTATGTGCTTAAAAAAAACAGAACGTGCCAAAATAAAAAAACCAGATGCCTTTATGTATAGATAAAGGCATCTGGTTTTTAGAAAATATGATACATGCAGAAATTATTTTCCTAACATTCCACTTTTAAGGTTTGAATCTGCCGGTTGATTTCCTAACCAGATACCGAAAAGTGCTTTTTTGAAATCCATCCCTGTAATAGTTCCAAGCTCTTTCTTGTTTTTGTAGCATACTACCCCTTTTCCTTTTTGGTACGTGATATCATAGGTGTCTCCTTCAACGATTTCTGCACTAAAGAATCCTGTAAAAGCTTTAATCTCTGCCGAAAGTACTTCCGTGTTTCCACGAGTAGATGCTTCAAAACCGTCTTCTACTGCTTCGCTCATAGCCTCACTTGAAACAAAACTAGATGTAATTACTAAGCGTATTGCTTGATTTTGATCTGCACTTATAATTGTTGTAGCATTTTCGCTTTTACTTGGCAAGTAAAGGCCTCCAGAATATAACTTAAGCACCATTGCTTTTTTACGTATTCCAGCTCCATTGAGCAGCAAGGTTTCATTATTGAATTCTAGAGTGTTAGGAAGGGTTGCTTCACCAACTTGAGTTTGTGCTGTAGCCATATGAAGGGTACACACTGAAATTGCAAGTAGAATAAATTTTTTCATTTTTGTTTGTTTAAATTAATTTGATTCATTTTGATTATTGCGTAGTCGCTGTAATGTAATATTAAGCTCAAAGCCTAAAAGTAATAAATTACTATTTATCCAAATATATAACAACATTATTAAAAGTGCCCCAAGAGATCCATATAACTCGTTATAAGTTGAGAAATTATTAATATAGATACCAAAAAAATAGGTCGTAGCTAAAAACAACAAGGTTGTTACCAGCGCTCCTAGTGAAAAAAACCTAGATGATTTTTCTTCCTTGGTCCCAAAATAATATAGGGTTGAAATTGTGCTATACAAAAAGACGACAAAGACCGTGACTTGCAAAGCAGTGACCCAAAATAAATCATTACTTATAAAAGCTCTTCCTTGAAGATCCCTAATAACGTACTCCCCATAAAGGATCAAGATAACCGTAATTATTAATGCTACTGCAAAAAGCACAGAAACACCTAATGCAACTGCATATTGTTTAAAAAATCCTCGATTAATAGTAACGTGATACGAATATTCAAAAGCGCTAAAAATTGCATTCACTCCATTGGCGGCTAAAAATATAGATAACAAAAACACAAAAGACAATAGGCCTCCTCTGGGATTTTTCGCAATATCAGCAATCACTGGATAGAAAAATTCTGCTGTATGAGGAGGAAGAAATCCTTCTATAAAGATTAAAAATCTTGATTTAAAACCAGCAATAGGTATGTATGGTATTAAATTTAGTATAAAAAGTAGAAAAGGAAAAATGGCCACAAAAAAACTATAGGCAATAGAACTTGCCCGGGGTGAAAAAGTTCCTTGTAGAATTCCTCTTAGGTATAATTTTATAAAATCGTAAAAGGTCAAACCCTCCAAACCCGGCAATTTAATTTGCTTTGTTAACCACAGTATATGTTTTACAACTGGAATTTTCATTAGAATAGCTTCAGTTTTATGGTCTGTAGGTTCGAGAAGCTCTTGCATTAGATTGCTTTTAAACTTAAATCCATATTATGGACAGAATGGGTTAAAGCTCCACTAGATATGTAATCTACACCGCATGCAGCGTATGCACCTATGGTTTCTAAAGTGATCCCTCCACTAGACTCTGTCAAGCATGTATTTCCAATCATCTCTACTGCTTTGCGGGTATCCTCATAATTAAAATTATCGATCAAGATGCGATACACCCCCGTAGTTGTAAGAATTTGTTTTATTTCTTCAATATCTCTTGCTTCTACTATGATTTTTAAATCAAGGTTATTATCGTGTAAATATTCTTTTGTTACTTCTATCGCTTTTACAACACCTCCACAGAAATCTATATGGTTGTCTTTAAGCATAATCATATCATACAATGCAAATCTATGGTTCTCTCCTCCTCCAATAGTAACAGCCCATTTTTCAAGGGCTCTTATTCCGGGTGTCGTTTTTCTAGTATCTAATATTTTGGTGTCGGTTCCTTCCAAAAGGGTTACATACGTGTTTGTTTTAGTTGCAATAGCACTCATACGCTGCATGGCATTTAACACCAAGCGTTCTGCTTTTAAAATAGATTGTGAGTTTCCAGATACATAAAAACAAATGTCTCCGTGTTTTACAGGACTCCCATCTGTAATTTTTACATCAACCTCTAGTCCCGGATCTACATAATCGAACACTTGCACAGCAAATGCTATTCCCGCAATGATGCCCGTGTCTTTTACCAATAATTTTGCAGTTCCTGTTGCATCGTATGGTATGCAAGCCAATGAACTATGGTCCCCTTCACCTATGTCTTCCCGAATAGCATTGGCTATAATGCTATTAATTTCTTTATTAAACTGTTTGCTAGATATCATGTACAGACATTTTTCTGCTAAGTTAAAAAATAGGAAGCATTACACATCGTCTCTTCCCTTTTTTTTACTCTGAAACATCATAAGAACAATCGCTTTAGATTCCTGTAACAATAGCGCCATAATCTTTGTAATTTAGCCGCATCGCAAACAAGCGCTAATATCTCGGAAAAAAACAATACACTTACATTTAAAAGACAATGTCCACCTATCAAAAAATAAACGCTATAGCCACTACGTTTTTAGGAAAAAGCACAGCCTATAAATACGGGTTTAATCTATCTCCCATGTACCGAAGAAGTACGGCAAAGATTGAAAGCATCTCTAAGGACATGCTTCGCATTGACATTAAATTACCTCTAAGTTATAAAAATAAAAATTACGTAAATTCTATATTTGGTGGCAGCATGTTCTCTGCTACAGATCCTATAGCGATGACACAGCTTATTAGCATCTTAGGAGATGACTATGTTGTTTGGGATAAGTCTGCGCATATTTTTTTTAAGAGACCCGCTAAGGAGCATTTATATGCTAGTTCGATGTTTACTTTAGAGGAAATTGAATCTATTAAATTAAAAGTTGCAGCGGAAAATGAAATAGACATCTCAAAAAAAATGTTTCTTACCAATAAAGACAAGACCACGATCTATTGTGAAGTTCATAAAGTTATTTATATCGCGACCAAAACATTCTATAAAACTAAAATAAAGTTAAGAGACAAAAGAAAAAACCAGGTTGTATTGTAAACTACCGCTTTATGAAAATCACACTATACGCTATCGGAAAAACTGATAATCCTCATATTATCGCACTTACAGAGACCTATGTAAAACGGCTTAAGCACTATGTTAATTTTACATTTGACATCATCCCCGACATCAAAAACGTAAAAAGCGTAAGTGAAGCGCAACAAAAGATAGGAGAAGGAAATGAAATATTAAAAAAAGTACAAACAAGTGACTTTTTATGCATCC
>JBLHII010000116.1:0-6045 GCA_047616265.1 Minisyncoccia bacterium | reverse complement strand
GCTCTAATTCTGTAAATGGGTTTAAAGGTTATTGACAAATTGAAACGAAGAGCTTTGTACTTTTTATTAATTTAAAAAGTGTGCGACTTAGTTTGAAGTTTCTCACGGCACGATAATTTTAATAAATCCTATAGGATAGGGCATATTCAACAAATTTAAATTCTTATTAAAAAATGAGATTTTTTAGAAAAATTATTTTTAACAAGGCTTCTAGTGCTGCAGTTGTAGTTCATGTGAACAGCAACTGTAAAAGCGACGGAGGCTAACTCGTAATCTGTTTTTAAGGTAAATTTAAAAATATTAATCACGAGTTAGTCCTCTAAAAAAGCCCCGTTTATGTCGAATCCTCGGGGCTTTTTTATGCTTTATACTTAACACTCGATACTTTTCCTATCTTTGCCCTTCATTTTTTAACCTTAAAAATTAGTATAGCATGCAACTGTACAATAACTTGAGTGCTAAAGAGAGAGCAGAGCTTATTGAGAAAGCGGGAAAAGAACGCTTAACAATCTCTTTCTACAAGTACGCCAAAATTGGCAACACTCAAATTTTTAGAAATCACCTCTTTTTAGCATGGGATGAATTTGACGTCTTAGGGCGAATTTATGTCGCTCATGAAGGTATAAATGCTCAACTTTCTGTTCCTGCAGAAATTTTTGAAGCCTTTAAAAATCATCTAGACACCATTACTTTTTTAGAAGATGTAAGATTAAATATTGCTATTGAGCATGATAATTTTGCCTTTTTAAAACTTAAAGTCAAGGTGCGACAAAAAATTGTTGCAGATGGTTTAAATGACGAGACTTTTGATGTTAGAAACAAAGGTGTTCATGTGAATGCATTAAAATTTAATGAACTTATTGAAGATCCAAATACAGTTTTGGTAGATATGAGAAATCATTATGAAAGTGAAATAGGCCATTTTAAAAATGCTGTAACTCCAGACGTAGACACTTTTAGAGAATCTTTAGATATTATTGAAGAAGATTTAAAAGACCATAAGGAAGATAAAAATCTTGTGATGTATTGTACAGGCGGAATTAGATGTGAAAAAGCAAGTGCGTATTACAAGCATAAAGGATTCAAGAATGTATTTCAATTGGATGGAGGTATCATTAATTATGTAAGAGAAGTTGAATCTAGCGAGTTAGAAAATAAATTTATTGGTAAGAATTTTGTGTTTGACGAACGTCGATCAGAGCGCATTAGCGATGATGTAATAGCTAATTGTCATCAATGTGGTAAACCGGCAGATCTCCATACCAATTGTGCGAATGGAGCATGTCATTTGTTATTTATACAATGTGATACTTGTAAAGAAAAAACGGAAAATTGTTGTTCAACAAATTGTATGGAAATTAATAGATTACCTTTTGAAGAACAGAAAGCGTTTCGTAAAGGCCAAGGGAATAGCAATGATATATTTAAGAAAGGACGCGCAGATCATTTATCTTATAAAAAGGATTTGAGAAATATTTTTAAAGGAATAAAAAGTTCTGTTTAGGGGTTTTTTTAAGGTTTTTTCTAGGGAATTAATTTTAAGAGTAAAAAATTCATCCATTGATAAGTAAGTTACAACTCAATTTTCAATTTTAATAACACACGACTATCACGCGTCTTTTTTGTGAATAAATAATCCTATATTTACAGTTGAAAAGAAACATTAATCTTCATTTGATATTGTAATCATAGTATCAAATTATATATAAAATTTCATGAGTTGTAAAAGTTGCTCAACGGGTACGGATGGACAACCAAAAGGATGCAAAAATAATGGGACTTGCGGTACAGATAGCTGCAACAAACTTACTGTTTTCGATTGGTTAGCTAACATGACGTTACCGCAAGGTCAAGAACCTTTTATTGGTGTTGAAGTTCGTTTTAAAAACGGGCGAAAATTATACTACAAAAATACCGAAAATTTAACCCTTAGCATTGGAGATATTGTTGCCACACAAGCTAGTTCTGGTCATGATATTGGTATGGTAACACTTACTGGAGAATTGGTAAGAGTTCAAATGAAGCGTAAAAAAGTAAATATTGATGACGAAGAAACCGTTATGAAGATTTACCGCAAGGCAAGTCAAAAAGATATTGATATTTGGTCAGCAGCTAGAGATAAAGAAGAGCCAATGAAAGTCAAAGCAAGACAGTTTGCGATTGATTTAAAACTTCATATGAAAATCTCAGATATAGAATATCAAGGAGATGCAAGTAAAGCGACGTTCTATTATACCGCAGAAGAGCGTGTAGATTTTAGAGAACTTATCAAACTTTTTGCACGTGAGTTTAGAACGCGTATAGAAATGAAACAAGTTGGGTTTCGACAAGAAGCAGCTCGTCTTGGAGGTATTGGTTCATGTGGAAGGGAGTTATGTTGCTCCACTTGGTTAACAGATTTTAGATCGGTAAGCACCTCTGCAGCGCGCTACCAACAACTATCGCTTAACCCTTTGAAGTTAGCAGGACAATGTGGTAAATTAAAATGTTGTTTAAACTATGAATTGGATGCGTATCTAGATGCCTTAAAAGCATTTCCAAAATCTGATATCAAGCTGTTTACCGAAAAAGGAAAAGCAGTATGTCAAAAAACAGATATTTTTAAAGGCCACCTTTGGTATGCTTATGAAGGAGAATGGATGAATTGGCACGTGTTAACCACAGATCAAGCCAATGAAATTATAGAGAAAAATAAGAAAAGAGAAAAAGTAGCAAGCTTAGAAGAGTATGCCTCAGTATTAATCGAAGATACTAAAGCAGAGTTTGAAAACGTTGTTGGACAAGATAGTTTAACACGATTTGATGGTCCAAAACGCAAAAAGAAACGTAGAACTAATAAAGGTAATCAAACACAACGTCCTAAAAACACAAATAATAGTAATGCAAAAAAGTAAGTACTGGATACCATTTGTAATACTCGTTCTAAGCATTATGTCTTGTGATTCTAATCGTGTTTTTGATGAATATCAGTCGGTTTCTGGAGAATGGGATAAGGATAACGCAGTTGAGTTTAAGGTCACGCCTCCAGACTCTACAGAGGCCTATAATTTGTATGTTAATTTAAGACATACAGAAGCTTATAAATTTAGTAATTTGCGTTTAATCGTTGAGCTAAATTACCCAAATGGAAAAACTCAGAAAGACACATTAGAATATATAATGGCAAATCCAGATGGTACATTTTTAGGCACTGGGTTTTCAGATGTTAAAGAAAATAAATTGTGGTATAAAGGGCATGAGCAGCCATTTCTATTTGATGAAATAGGAGAATATAGTATCAGTATACAACATGCGATGAGAGAAAATGGAAGCATCAATGGCATAGACAAATTAGAAGGCATCACAGATGTTGGTTTTAGAATAGAGCATTCGCAAACGTATTGATTATGGCAAAAAAAAGGACAGAAAAGAAAAAACCTACTAAAGATAATGCTCAAAACTTTTCAAAATATATAAGACGCTTCTGGATTCTTTTTACAGGAGGTGTTTTCACCTTTTTCTTTATGTTTCTATTAGCATCTTGGGGACTTTTAGGAGAAATGCCAGATCATACTATTTTAGAAAACCCAAAAACATTTTTAGCTACAGAGATCATATCTTCAGATAATCAAACTTTAGGGAAGTTCTATTTAGATGATAATAGAACACCTATAGATTATGAGGAGTTACCAAAAGAGTTGGTTGATGCATTAGTCGCTACAGAAGATATACGCTATTACGACCATTCAGGTATCGATTTTAGAGGCACAATGAGAGCCATTTATAAAATGGGACGAGGTGGTGGTGCAAGTACTATTTCTCAACAATTGGCTAAGCTATTGTTTACAAAACAAGTGTCTTCAAACAAGTTTCAACGTATTATTCAAAAAGTTAGAGAGTGGGTGATTGCAACCCGTTTAGAGCGTCAATATACGAAGGAGGAAATCATTGCGATGTACTTTAATATTTATGACTTCGGAAATAATGCCGACGGAATAAGAAGTGCGACCCGTATTTACTTCGGGAAAGAGCCTAAAGACTTAAAACTGAAAGAATCTGCAATGTTAGTGGGTATGTTTAAGAACTCATCGCTGTATAACCCTAGATCAGATCGTAATCCTGTAGGTGTAAGAAACAGACGAAATGTTGTTTTAGCTCAAATGTACAAATATGAGTACATTTCCGAAGCCATAAAAGATAGTCTACAAGATACACAGCTAGACTTGAATTACTCTCCAGAATCACATCGTGAAGGAACGGCTACTTATTTTAGAGCGTATCTTGATAAGTTTATGAAAGATTGGATCAAAGAGAATCCAAAACCAGATGGATCTAAATATAACCTTTATAACGACGGACTCAAAATATACACCACTATAGATTCTAGAATGCAGCAGTATGCAGAAGATGCAGTAGGACGTCACATGCCAAGATTGCAAGCAGAATTTGATAATCAAAATACACCAGACCGAAATAAAACAGCACCATTTTTAGAACTTGATACCAAGGAAATAGAAAAATTAATGAACTCTGGTATGAGACGATCGGAACGTTGGAGAGTTTTAAAATTAGCTGGGAAATCTGATAAGGAAATCAAAGCTTCGTTTCAAATACCTACGCAAATGAGCATTTTTGCATGGAAAAATGGAAAGCCTACCGAAATTGATACGGTGATGAAGCCTATGGATTCAATGCGTTATTATAAATCCTTTTTACAACCAGGAATGATGTCTATGGATCCTCAAACAGGTCATGTAAAAGCTTGGGTTGGTGGTATGAATTTTAGACATTTTCAATACGACCACGTAAAAACAGGAAAACGTCAAGTTGGGTCAACATTTAAACCATTTGTGTACGCTACAGCTATAGATCAACTCCATTTATCACCCTGTGATACGATACCAAGACAACAAATAACAATTGAAGCTGGTAAGTATGGAAACCCAGAGTCTTGGACAGTAACGAATGATGATGCTCGTTATGACGGTTTCTTAACGCTTAAAGCAGCTTTAGGAAGTTCGGTAAATACCGCAACCGCACGTTTGATGGATAAGGTGGGGCCAGAACCTGTGGTGGATATGGCAAAAAATTTAGGAATAGAGTCTTATATTCCTGCGGTACCAGCAATTGCTTTAGGGACACCAGATATTAGTGTGTATGAAATGGTTGCAGCCTATTCAACATTTGCTAATAAAGGCGTGTATAACAAACCCGTAATGGTCACACGCATTCAAGATAAGAACGGAACAGTACTTTTTCAGTTCACACCCGAAACTCGAGATGTTTTAAGCGCTGAAGTCGCTTATACCACTATTAATTTAATGGAAGGTGTGGTACAAGGAGGCTCTGGTAGTCGCTTAAGAGGAAGTAATAGAGCAAGCCAAGCTGTGTATAAAGAAATTATAACGGGTTACCCTTATGAACTTAATAATCCAATAGCAGGAAAGACAGGGACGACACAAAATCAAAGTGATGGTTGGTTTATGGGTATGGTTCCTAATTTAGTTACAGGTGTTTGGGTTGGTGCAGAAGATCGAGCAGTACACTTTAAATCGACCACCTATGGCCAAGGAGCTGCAATGGCTTTACCTATTTGGGGAATGTACATGACATCGTGTTATGCAGATGAAGCCTTAGGTATTTCTAAAGGTGAATTTGAAGTACCCGAAAATTTATCTATTGAAGTAGACTGTAGTAAGTGGGAAGGTAACGGTACAGATTCTGGAGATACAGATGATGATTTAGATGGTGTTATTGATTTTTAAATTTTTATTCTCTTCAGAAGAAAAACAAAAACACCACTCTAATATGAGTGGTGTTTTTGTTTTAAAATCGTAAACCCTTTCACTTTTTAAATGACAATTATATTTCGTAAATTTCCATAGCTAAAAACAAATACAAATGATAAGTAAAAAAGTGGCTAATGTTCAAGAAGCACTTAAAGGTGTAACAGACAATATGACCTTTATGTTTGGTGGTTTCGGTTTATCAGGAATCCCAGAAAAAGCTATTGCAGAGTTAGTGAAATTAAATGTAAAAGGTCTAAAGTGTATTTCTAATAATGCA
>JBLHII010000115.1:0-6046 GCA_047616265.1 Minisyncoccia bacterium | reverse complement strand
TCTTCTATCCAAGAAGGACAGGCAATACCGCCAGATCCAACAGGTGCTGTAGGGCCAAACCACTATGTACATGCTGTAAATTCTGTAGTTAAAATATTTGATAAAACAGGAGGTCTTCTAGCGGGACCTACTACGCTTGGTACTTTTTTAGGGAATGGAAATAGTAATGGAGATCCAATAGTTATGTATGATCACCTTGCAGACCGTTTTTTTGTAAGTCAGTTTAATATAGGGACCAATTCTTTGATTATTGGTATTTCTCAAACTTCAGACCCAACAGGATCTTACAATGTGTATGATTTTCCTTTAGATGCATTTCCAGATTACCCACACTATTCCGTATGGCATGATGGGTACTATTTAACTGCAAACAAAACACAAGGGAATAAAACGTATGTTTTGGATAGACAAGCAATGATTGACGGAGATCTTGAGCCAACTATTATTGGTTTTAACTTACCGCAGTTTACAAGAAATCCATTTACTGTTATAAGTCCAGAACCGGCCAATTTAATTGGAAATGATGCAGATACAGATTCTCCTGCATTTATTGTCTATTTACAAGATGGTGCTTGGAATGGTATTGATTTTGATCACCTTAAGGTTTGGACTATAGAAACAGATTTTGTAAACCCTAACAATTCTACAATAAGCCAACCTCAAGAAATCCCTACTGCACCCTTTGATTCTTTTATACGTCAATTTGGTCAAGGAGATTTTAGACAGCCAAATACAGACCAACGTTTGGATGGAGCAACTGGTGTAATTAGTTATGCCGCAAACTATAGAAGTTTTGCAGACCATAACTCCTGGGTTATTACCTTTAACGAAGACATGGGGGCACAGCGAGGAGGTATTCGTTGGGTTGAATTACGTAATACAGATGCAGATAGTACGTGGTCTATTTTTCAGGAAGGAAGCTACGCTCCTAATGATGGTGAGAGCAGGTATATGAGTAGCGCGGGTATGGATCAAGATGGAAATATTGGTATGGCGTACAACATAAGTAGTGCAAACACATATGCAAGTATTAGATATACGGGACGTTATGATGGTGATGCTATGGGAGAGATGACGTTTCCTGAAGGAACCATTTGGAATGGTACTAGCTGGCAAGCAAACACTAACAGGTTTGGAGATTATGCGCACCTTACCATGGATCCAGACGGTGTAACATTCTGGCATACTTCAGAATACTTTCAAGGGGTAAACCAATGGAGAACTCGTATCGCTTCATTTACTTTAAATAATGGTTTCTCTGAAGATATAGGTGTCTTTAATTTTGAAACACCAGTAAGTGGTGATGCTTTAACAAATGCAGAAACGGTTACGGTGAAGTTATTTAACTTTGGTACAGCACCTCAAACTAACTTTGAGATTGAATTGCGTATAAATGGTACTTTAATTGATACAGAAACCTTTACAGAAACCATAGCACCTTTCTCTGAAGCAATGTACACGTTTAATACTACGGTAGATTTATCTACTCCACAAGAAGAATATGAAATAGAAGCACGTACGATATTGACGGGAGATTCAAACACACCGAACGATTCTTTTACAAAAACAATCAATAACACGACTTTATCTGTGCGTGACCAAGAATTTAATAGTGGTGATTTTGCTATTATATCTTCTGGTTCAAAGCAGTATGAGGTCACCTTTACAACAACAAAAGACTTTGGAGCTATCAGCTATAGTGTTTATAACACGATGGGACAAGAAGTATTTAAAGGTCTTTTAGCAAGTAGTGGGCAAACGCATACAACACGCTTAGACTTTAATGCTCAGCCAGTAGGTGTGTTTTTTGTTACCTTAACAAATGGTGCTTATAAAGCAGCTAAAAGAGTTGTAGTATTTAAATAATATCAAAGCACAACCAAAAAAACCTCGACACATTTTGTGTCGAGGTTTTTTTATACCATCATACTCTTTTTTTGTGGAAAGCTGGGCTAGGATAAAATAGTTAAACTTTTATTAATAGTATTATAGCATTTTTTTTTAATAGTAATACTGTTATATTTGTAGTTCAATGGAACAATTACCAATAAATATACACATTAATGAGTGCTTTTACACTAAGAACCCAGAGTCTTCTACGCTTGGTAAAAGAATTGTATCTCACAGTATCGAATTGATTGAACAAATTGGATTTGAGCACTTTACCTTCAAGAAATTAGGAGAAAAAATTGGTTCTAATGAGAGTTCTGTCTATCGGTATTTTGAAAGCAAGCATATGTTGCTTGTCTATCTTATAAGTTGGTATTGGAGTTGGGTGTCTTATAGAATTGTCTTTAAAACAGCTAATGTTGAGCAACCTGAAGCCTGTTTAAGAAAAGCCATTGGTATCATTACATGCAAGATTACAGAAGACTATTCTTTTTCTTATATCAATGAAGTATTGTTACAAAAAATAATTATTTCAGAATCTGCAAAGGCCTATCATACAAAAGAGATTGCAGTAGACAATGCAAAGGGATATTTTAAAACCTATAAAAATGTTGTGCAACGCATAAGTGAGATGGTGTTGGCAGTTAACGGCGCTTATAAATACCCTCACATGCTTATTTCTACCGTGATAGAAGGATCACACCAACAGCGTTATTTTTCTGAGCACTTACCTTCTTTAACAGACATGGAAACAGATCAAGACACTGTAGTGCAGTTTTACACAAACCTTGTATTTCAAACCATAAATGCCTCCTAATGTTGAGTAATACCCTTATACATTCCCACAAACCACTGATATTTTCTTTGGTGCTGTGCTTCTTTTTAGGACAGCCTGTTATTGCCTTGATAAATGCCTCTGATTTTCTTGCTATTACTATATTAAATATTGATACCGAAGGAGAAACAGAGCAAGAAAACAAAAAAGATCAAGACAAAGAAGTTTCAGAAGAGGAGAAAATAATATCTCGTGAGATTCCTGGAACATTTGCAATTACCTCTTTACAAAATAGTAAAAGACTAGGGGCACCACACCCTTTTTTCGGTGATATTATTTTAGAAATAAGCATCCCACCCCCAGACGTATTTCTTTAATATTCACTATACATGTGTTTCTTGTTCTTTAGACAAGAGACTATTTATCTATCTCTATTTCAAATTATAATTTAAAAAACGCAAAATGGATATTTCTGTTTTGCACTTACATATATGGATAATTCAAGTATTTTTAAAAATTTAAAGAACGATATACCAGCAAGTATCGTTGTCTTTTTTGTTGCATTACCCCTTTGTTTGGGTATTGCTTTAGCTAGTGGAGCGCCCTTATTTTCTGGGCTTATTGCAGGAATTGTAGGGGGTATTTTAGTAGGAGTCTTAAGTGGTTCTCAAGTGGGTGTAAGTGGGCCAGCGGCAGGATTAGCTGCTATTGTACTTACTGCAATTGGCGGCCTAGGAGGTTTTGAAAATTTCTTACTAGCGGTGGTGCTAGGAGGCGTTATACAAATGGTATTTGGCTTTTTAAAAGCGGGTATTATTGGATATTATTTTCCTTCCTCTGTTATTAAGGGGATGCTTACGGGTATTGGTATCATTATTATTTTAAAACAGATTCCTCATTTTTTCGGGTATAACTCTGCACCAGGGGGAGATTTTTCTTTTTTTCAAGAAGACGGTGACACTACCTTTTCTGGAATTCTAAACGCATTTAATACCATAAGTGTAGGGCCTACTATCATTGCAACTATAGCACTGGTTATCTTGTTGGTATGGAGCAATGTACTTTCTAGTAAGGGAAAGATATTTACGCTTATTCAAGGGCCTTTGGTAGCTGTGGCGATTGGAATACTGTATTTCGTTTCTACGAATGGGAGTGATGTCTTTGGTATTTCGGGAGAACATCTAGTTAGTGTACCCATACCGGATAATCTAGATATGTTTTTAGGGCAATTTCGTACCCCAAATTTTTCTGAAATTTTAAATCCTGCCATCTGGATTACAGCCTTTACCATCGCTTTAGTAGCTAGTCTAGAAACGTTGCTTTGCGTAGAGGCCACCGATAAGTTGGATCCTCAAAAACGCGTCACACCTACCAATAAAGAGCTTTTAGCACAGGGCGCCGGTAATATAGTCTCCGGGCTAATTGGTGGTTTACCGGTAACACAAGTTATTGTGAGGAGTTCTGCCAATATACAATCTGGCGGTAAAACTAAAATGGCTGCTATTATACATGGTTTTTTATTATTAATCTCTGTGGTAGCGATACCAACGCTTTTAAATAAAATACCCCTGTCTGTACTAGCATCTATATTATTAATTGTAGGATATAAATTAGCAAAGCCTGCTTTATTTAAGCAAATGTATCTATTGGGTTGGAAGCAATTTGTACCTTTTATAGTCACGGTGGTAGGGATTGTTTTTACAGACCTGCTTATTGGTATAGCACTAGGGCTTGCGGTAGGAATTGTTGTTATTTTAATAAAGAGTTATCAAAATTCTCATTTCTTACATATAGAAGACAAGAGCAATGGTATTGTGAAAGTAAAAATGACTTTAGCAGAAGAGGTTACTTTTTTTAATAAGGGTGCTATTCTAAAAGAGTTAGATTCACTTCCTACAGGGAGTAGTTTAGAACTCGATGTAACCAAAACACGTTATTTGGATAATGACATTGTTGAAATTCTTGAAGATTTTCAAGAAAAAGCTCAAAATAGGAACATAAGTATCAGGTTGATTTCTGAACGGGGTGTGATAGAAAACCCAGAAAGTTTTATCAAATTCTTCACATTAAGACCAAAAAAAGTATCGTAAATTTAGCATAGAAAAATTAATAATTATGAGAGCACAAACAAAAGAAACACAAGCGGCGATGACACCAAATGCTGCTTTACAAGCATTAAAAGATGGAAACTCAAGATTTATAAATAACACACAAGTCGCTAGAAATTTATTAGAGCAGGTTGCAGACACCGGCACAGGACAATTTCCTTTTGCTACGGTATTGCATTGCATAGACTCACGTGTTTCAGCAGAATTGGTTTTTGACCAAGGTATCGGAGATGTATTTAGCATTCGAATTGCAGGAAATTTTGTGAACGAAGATATTCTTGGAAGTATGGAGTTTGCTACAAAACTTGCAGGAACCAAGGTTATTGTGATTTTAGGGCATACGGCATGTGGCGCTGTAAAAGGAGCATGCGATCATGCTCGTTTGGGGAACCTTACAGGCTTGATTCAAAAAATTGAACCGGCCGTTGCTGCTGTTGTTGAACCTACAGATGAAGGGTTACGAACGTCTAAAAACATTGAATTTGTAAATACTGTAGCGATTAAAAATGTACATATGGCCATTGATAATCTTCGCGCCATGAGTCCGGTATTAAAGGAGATGGAAGATAATGGAGAAATAAAAGTAGTAGGAGCGATGTACCATATTGAAAATGGACAGGTTCAGTTTTTATAAAAACGGTATAATAATAAAAAAACCGTTTCTGGATAGAAGCGGTTTTTTTTATGGTTTGTGATGGGATATTAACTTAAATCCATGGGAAGACCTCCCAATCTTTTTTCAATTTTTTTCTTTTTAACAGTCAATCTTTTCATAAGCTCCATTAAACTTTCGTCTTTGGTCTCTTTGTAACGTTCGTTAATAGCAAGTATAAGTCTTTTGGCTTCCCGTGATGCAGAAACTTTATCACTTGTAGACATGTGGCTCATTTTTGCATCTTCATATGCTTTTGCTTGTTCTAATAAATCCATTGTATGTTTTTTTAAACCTAGGTGTTTGGTGAAAAAACCGAGGCTTTTTTTGTAGCTGCTTTTTTTGATCGAACAATATTAATATAAATTTTTAAAATTGCCCAAATAATATTGAAAACATACCTATTTAATCCTATTTACGTTCTGAAACATTAAATAATGAAACCATTACCTTGTAGTTTGGAGTTATTATTGGCTTTTGAACACTGTTTGATTTAAAAAGAATTAATACGCACTGAACCAATCAAAATGAATTTTCATAATATTGGTTTTATTATCGTTAATATGATCAACAAAATGTTTTGCTACATTCGACAGGTTTTTAGAATTTAACCATATTAGG
>JBLHII010000114.1:0-6125 GCA_047616265.1 Minisyncoccia bacterium | reverse complement strand
AACATTATTGAAATTTAAATAGTTGTTAAATAATGGCCCGTTTTCTCTTAATATAAGGAGGTTTTAAAATGGTGCTTTCAATCAAGTGGGTTTATCCAAAATACTTTTGAAATTACTAAAAGCAGCAAACCCCGCTTCACCTCGGTATCTTCCAAATCCACTACTCCCAACACTTCCGAAAGGAAGGTTTGGGTTTGAAACCTGCAAGATGGTATCGTTAATTGCACCCCTCCAAATGAAATATCTTTTATGTAAGAAAAAAATTACATGAAGTAATAGTTTAGGAGTATACACTTAAATGACTGTAAACAAATACAAAAGCGTGTTACTTACCCCTGTTCAATACGCGATATTCTTCATAACACTCGCTAATAGCATCTAAAATTTGAAGATCGTTTGCTGCATTAATAAAATCACTAGAATAGGCGCAATTATTTAATATTTCGTTGATATCTAGACGCTCTAACTGTAAGACTGCCATTAGGGTTTCTCTATCAAACTTACTAGCTAAAAGATTCCGTATTTCATCGTTCTCTTTCATTTGACGGAGCTTCTTCATCTGTCTCGGCCTTTTTCCGAAGACGTTATAAAGGAAATCTGCTGGATTAAAAACGGAGCTCAATATTTTGTTTAAAGCACTTGGCTGCTTACTTCCTCCTTCATAACCACTTCCAATACCATCGATTCTGTATCGGTAATTGTCATAAATAGGAATTGTACGCGCATCTACTTCTATATATCCTGTAAGTGTTACTGGCCTCACCAAAATTTCTTCAAGAGCAACACCTATTTCTGTCATTTTAATTTTAACCTCACCATAAGCCAACCAATCATTGGTTACACGTACTCTAATAGATTTAAAACCTAGATAAGAAAAAAATAGGGTGTCATTTACTACAGCTCTAATTTCAAATGCTCCATTCTTCCCAGTAGTAGCTCCCCAAACTTGATTTAGATTAACGATATTTACATTTTCAAGAATGTTGTCATCAGCAGCATTTTCTACTGTTCCACGAATCGAAACTACGTCCTGAGCGTTTGTAGCTGTTACAATAAGGGTGAATAATAAGATTGTAAATAGTTGTTTCATAGCGTACGTTTACAAAGGTACAGATTATAGACGGTAAATTAATACCAAAGTTTCAAGGCAAAGAAAAAACATAAAATATTTCTATTTCTGAGGCAATAAAAAAAGGTTTGCCAGTACGAGACCAGCAAACCTTTTATAACATATATAGGTGTTAGAGAGTGTGCTTAGTCTCTTCTTCTTCTTCCGCCAGTACCACCGGTATCTGGTTTAGATTTTCCACGACGTTTTCCACTAAATTTAGATTTGTTACCAGCATCACTGAAATCACTTGTTCCTTCGCTACTTCTGCTTCTACCTGCTCCAGAATCACCTTCGCTGCTTCTGCTTCTGCTTGCTCCAGAGTCACCTCCACTATCATCTCTTCTTTTGCTTCTGTCTCCATAGCCACCACCACTGTCGTCTCTTCTCTTCCCTTTATATCCACCGCCGCCACTTCCGCCGCCGCTTCTAAAACCTCCACTGCTTCTTCCGCCACTTCTTTGGCTATCTCCACCACCACTACTTCTTCCGCGACCTCTGTCTCTATCTCCTCCGCCACTTCTTCCGCGACCTTTATCACCACCAAAACTTCGTTTACCACGATTTCTACCGCCGCCACCGCTGCCTCCTGAATTTTCAGAAACCTCTACGTTAACGTTACGACCTTCTAATTTGTAATCTTCAAAGGCTTTTAATACTAAATCTTTATGTTTCTCATCTGTATTAAAAAAAGAGAAGCTATCTTTTACATCTACCTTATACACATCGTCTTGCTCTAGGCCTAATTGATCTCTTAAGAAATCTTTTAAACTCATCCAATCAAAATCATCTTTATTACCAATATTTAAGAAGTAGCGAACGCTACCAGTATCGTCGCTATATTCACGCTGAACACCTGCGCTTGCGTTGATGTCTTTCGCCTTGTTATAGTAATTATAAAAACGAGTAAACTCTACAGAGAAAAACTTTTTAATAAGTTCTTCTTTGCTGAAACCTTCTAACGCTTCGTTAATTTGTGGTAAATACGTGTCAATATCGTGATTGATTTCTGTTTTCTTAATATTGTTTGCAAGATGCATCAATTGCTTTTCACAAATAGCCATCCCAGATGGAACATCTTTTTTCTCAAAAGTCTTTTGAATTTTCTTCTCGATACTTTTTATCTTACGAACTTCACTTTTACTAACAATAACTATAGATATACCGAGGTTACCAGCACGACCCGTTCTACCACTTCGGTGCGTGTAGGTTTCTATCTCATCAGGTAATTGATAGTTAATTACGTGTGTAATGTTGTCCACATCTATACCACGGGCTGCTACATCAGTAGCTACCAACATTTGTATTTGACGATTTCTAAATTGTTTCATCACAATATCACGTTGATTCTGACTTAAATCACCATGAATAGCACCAGCATTATAACCATCTGCAATAAGTTGCTCGGCTACTTTTTGTGTATCTCTCTTTGTTCTACAGAATACTACCGAAAAGATGTCTGGGTTTGCATCTGCAAGACGTTTTAGAGCTTGATACCTGTCTCTTGTATTGACAAGGTAATACTCATGTGATACGTTGCTAGAACCTACATTTTTAGACCCAACTGTAATTTCTTCTGGATCATGCATAAATTTCTTAGCAATAGAAGACACCTCTCTTGGCATCGTAGCACTAAAAAGCCATGTATTTTTATCATCAGGAGAGTATGATAAAATCTCTGTAATGTCTTCATAGAACCCCATGTTTAACATTTCATCTGCTTCATCCAGTACACAATACTCAATCTTGGAGATATCAATCATTCTTCGACTAATCATATCTTTCATCCTACCTGGTGTAGCCACAATTACTTGTGCACCTTTCTTGATGTTTCTTGCTTGGTCTTGAATGCTTGCCCCTCCATAAATTGCCACTACGTTTAAGCCTTTTTTGTACTTACCGTAGTTGGTCATTTCATTGGTGATTTGTAAACATAGTTCACGCGTTGGCGAAAGGATTAATCCTTGCGTTGTACGGCTATCCATATTAATTTTTTGTAGCATAGGAAAACCAAATGCTGCGGTTTTTCCTGTTCCAGTTTGTGCTAAAGCCACTAAGTCGGTGTCTTTTTCTAATAAAATTGGAATTGCTTGTTCTTGTACTTCAGATGGAGTTTCAAAACCCATATCTGTAATAGCCTGAAGTAATTGCTCGTCTAGGCCTAAAGCCTTAAATGCTGTCATAGTATTGTAAAGTATATTTGTGTGTGTGCATTGAGAAGCTATCGACACATAATACCTACGACTTCATTTTGCACTACCTCACCCTGAGGACTTTTTTTCAAAGTGCAAAAGTACTACTAATTAATGGATTGCAAACTATGAATGGTTTATAAACTAAGTTATTGGGACTTTAAACTACTTCAACGCAATTTGAAACGTTATGAAAAATAGGCAATTAACTTACGCATGGCTTTCCCACGATGTCCAATTTCGCTTTTTTCATGAAGTGGCATCTCAGCAAATGTTTGGGCATATCCGCTAGGTAAAAATAAAGGATCGTATCCAAAGCCCTTGCCCCCTCTTTTTTTTTTCAGGATCCTTCCTTCACAAATACCTTCAAACAAAACATCACTCCCTTTAAAGGATAGTGCTATAATCGTTTTAAACCGAGCAGATCGGTTTTCCAAGGTGATCATGTTTTTTAAAAGCATGGTCATGTTGTTTTCTGCAGTTGCTTCTGGACCCCCATAGCGTGCGCTATAAACACCTGGTTCATTATTAAGAGCTTCCACTTCAAGGCCTGTATCATCTGCAAAACAGTCTAACCCATAATTATCTTTAATATATTTAACCTTTAAAATTGCATTTCCCTCAATAGTACTTGCAGTTTCTGGAATTGCATCATAGCAGCCTATATCTGTAAGGCTTAATACTTCTATGGTATCAGGAAGTAGCAGTTTAACTTCTTTTAATTTATTTAAATTATGTGTAGCAAAAACTAATTTCATAATGAGGTAGGGTTATCTTTATAGAAGCGACTTACAATGTCGTCTGCACTTCGTATGGTATTTTTTGCCCAAAGGACTCTAAGTTCATTTTTCTCGTCTTCAGTAAGACTCCAGGGTATATTGCTTTGTTTGAGCTTTGTAACAACATATTGAAGTATTATAGCGGCAGACACAGATATATTCAAACTTTCAGTAAACCCATACATAGGTATTTTTAAACTTACATCTGCCTCATTAAGAACTGTTTCACTTAATCCATCGCGCTCTTTACCGAAGAAAAAGGCACTTTTTTTTGTAACATCAAACTCATGTAAATGAACGCTTTGGTTATGAGGCGATGTAGCTACTATTTGATATCCTTGACTTCTCAAGCTATCCATGCAAGAAGTAACAGAATTGTACCTATGAAGATTTACCCATTTTTGCGAACCCATTGCAATCTCTTTATCTATACGTTTGGAGTTTATCTCTTCAACGATACTTATGTCCTGAACACCAAACACGTCACAGCTTCGCATCACAGCACTTGTGTTGTGTAATTGATACACATCTTCTGTAACTACAGTGAAATGTCGTGTCCGCTTTGATAAAACCGTCTCAAAGGTTTGTTTTCTACTATCAGTAAGAAAGGTTTGTAAATGGTTAAGTAAATCTAAATCCAATATGATGGTTGCTTGTTTTTTTTTGTAAATATAATAGAAAAGCAGAGAAATATAAACCTGTAATCAATACATATAAATAGACGTTTTCTGTGTCTAATAGGAGAATAAAAATCATTTGGGTTGTTAAGAATATTAATCTAATATTTAAATAGTAACTACTAAAAACGTATATTTGAGGGCTTAAAATTCGACCCTATATGGCAACGCAAGCGCTACAAGCAATTTCACCTATTGACGGAAGATATGCTTCCAAAACAGCATCACTTATTCCTTTCTTTTCTGAAGAAGCTCTTATTAAATACAGAGTAAAAGTAGAAATCGAGTACTTTATCTCTCTGGTAACCCTACCACTACCGCAATTAGCAGATTTTGACAGGGCATTGTTTGATGATTTACGAAAACTTTACACTTCATTTTCTACAGCAGATGCACAACATATTAAAGAAACCGAAAAGGTCACTAATCATGATGTAAAAGCTGTTGAGTACTTTATCAAAGAAAAATTTGAAATCTTAGGCCTTCACCTATACAAAGAGTTTATTCACTTTGGCCTAACCTCACAAGATATAAACAACACTGCCATCCCATTGTCTCTTAAAGAAGCAATAAATGAAGCTTATTTACCCCTATTTTTTGAAGTACAAGAAAAACTAAGTGGGCTTGCTGTAGAATGGAAAGATATTTCAATGTTGGCAAGAACTCACGGTCAACCCGCCTCTCCAACTAGATTGGGTAAAGAAATTGAGGTGTATGTAGTGCGCTTAGAAGAACAGATCACGATACTAAAGAGCATTAAAAACGCTGCAAAATTTGGTGGAGCCACCGGTAATTTTAATGCACATCATGTAGCCTACCCTACTATCGATTGGAGAGCCTTTGGGCAACAGTTTGTACAAGAAAAACTTGGCTTACATCACTCCTTTCCAACCACACAAATTGAACATTACGACCACATGGCCGCTTTATTTGACTGCTTAAAGCGTATTAATACCATTGTTCTAGATTTAGATAGAGATATCTGGACCTATGTTTCTATGGACTATTTTAAGCAAAAAATTAAAAAAGGTGAAATAGGATCTAGCGCTATGCCGCATAAAGTAAACCCTATAGATTTTGAAAACAGTGAAGGTAATTTAGGAATTGCCAATGCTATTTTTGAACATTTATCTGCAAAGCTTCCCGTTAGTAGATTACAACGAGATCTTACAGACAGTACCGTATTGCGCAATATTGGAGTTCCAATAGGACATACGCTCATCGCTTTTCACTCTACCTTAAAAGGGCTTAATAAGTTACTACTTAATAAAGCTAAATTTAAAGAAGATCTTGACAAGAACTGGGCCGTGGTAGCAGAAGCCTTACAAACCATATTAAGGCGTGAAGCATTCCCAAACCCCTATGAGGC
>JBLHII010000113.1:0-6175 GCA_047616265.1 Minisyncoccia bacterium | reverse complement strand
TCATAGCATCCTCACTTGCAGGATCTCTAGCTTTTTTTGCGTTTATTATTTCTAACTTTAAATTTGCAGGGGCTATTATTTTATTTTTTTCTGAGGATAAAAGACTCAAACAAATTTTTTACGCTTGTTTGGTGTTCTTGCTTTTTAGATCGATACAAAGCGCCATGTTTCACGATTTAATTTTATGGATCGTCTTTTTCTTTATGTTTTGGGCCTTAAAATTTAAACCAAGCAGGCAAAAAATTATCGCAATCGTAGTTTTAGGGGCCTTGTCTATAACCACCCTCCAAACCATAAAATCTGCTTACCGTCTTGAAGTTTGGAATGGGTACTCTGGTAATAGAATACAATTATTTGCCGGGTTATTAGCAGATGCCGTTTTGTTAAGCGGTGCGGATGATAAGCAGCTAGATGGAGAGCACAACAACGTACGTCTTAACCAAGGTTGGATCATTAGCGCGATACTAGATGAGATACCAAGTAAACAGCCTTTTTTTGAGGGTGAAACCGTCAAAGACGCCCTTATTTCCAGTGTATTGCCCCGTTTTTTAAGCCCAAATAAAAAAATAGCTGGAGGGCAAGAAAATTTTAGAAAGTTTACAGGATTAGAGCTTGGAGAGGCTACCTCTATGGGGATTAGCATTGTTGGAGAGGCCTACGGAAATTACAATAGAATTGGAGGGATCTTGTTTATGGGAATTTGGGGCTATTTTTTGGCCATGTATTGGAGGTTTTTATTCAGTGCTGTACAAAAAAACATCCTGCTTTTAGCCTTTTTGCCTTTAGTGTTTCTTCAAGTCGTTAAGGCAGAAACCGAGCTGGTAGTAGTGCTCAATCACTTAATAAAAGCCACCATTGTGATCTCTCTCTTTTTCTGGGCAGCAAAGGCCTTTTTAAACTGGAATTTAAAAGATGATTAAAACCATCCAATACATAACGCGCAAACGCTTACCTTATTATAACAGCATAGAAGAGCTTTTTTTGGCTATAAACGCAAGGGTTAAAGATACCTATGCAACCCAGTGGGTAGCCTTAAAAAGTTCTGGCGCTTCTCCTGTAAGTCTTTTAAAAAATATATGTTCGGTAAAGCTAGACCTTACTAATGTATATCACATTACTGGAGATGTACATTACATGGCCTTAGCCTATAGAAAACGTGCTATACTAACGGTGCATGATGTAGCTTCTGCTTTTACTGGATCTTACATAAAGAAATTGTATGTCAGGCTATTTTGGTTTTGGCTTCCCGCGCTTTTTGTAAAAAAAATCACTGTGATTTCTGAGTTTACAAAACAGCAATTAACTGTAATTATACCCTCTTTTGCCCACAAAATAGCCGTGGTGTATAACCCAGTACATCCAAAAATACAGCCCCTTATTAAAGATTTTAATATGGTGCCTACTATTTTATTGCTTGGCACCAAATCTAATAAAAACTTGGAGCGGTCCTTGCAAGCAATTAAAGATATTTACTGTAATGCTGTTATTGTTGGCCCTTTAAGCCCTGCCCAAAGATTATTAATAATCTCTTTAGGTATAACCTACACGCACAAACAAAACATACCCTTTGATGCTATTATAACCTGTTATCAAGAGGCAGATATCGTTTGTTTCCCATCTTTATATGAAGGGTTTGGCATGCCTATTATTGAGGCCCAAGCCACAGGTAGGGTGGTGTTAACCTCGAATATTGGTGCTATGAAAGAGATAGCCGGGCCAGGGGCACACTTGGTAAATCCTTACAGCGTTGATGATATAAGAGAAGGTATTTTAAAAATTATGAAAGACCCTGTATATAGAGATTCACTTATTGCAAATGGATTTACAAATGCCGCTAAGTATAGCCTAGACAACACAGTAAGTAGCTATATGAGACTTTACAATGAGTTTTAAAAATCATTCATTTTTTGAAAACTAAAAAAAACATATTAATCACCATAGATTGGTTTTTACCTGGAACAGATTCTGGTGGTCCCGCGCGCTCATATGCAAACCTTATGGGGCACTTAGCCCAAGACTTTAATTTTTATGTAATCACCAGAGACACAGATTATTGTGCAACAACACCGTATACTAACATCACGTCTAATGCTTGGAATAGTATGGATGAGCTGGCAAACGTTTACTACTGTAGTGACGCTGCACTAAATACTAAGAGTCTTATAAGGTTGTTTAGATCCAAGACCTTTGATGTTATCTATATTAACGGGATGTATAGTTGGTACTTTTCAATACTACCCTTACTTGTTTTTAAAGAGCATCCAAAGGTTATCGTAGCCGCAAGAGGGATGCTCAATCCACAAGCGTTTTCTGTTAAACCAATTAAAAAAAGACTGTATATAGGTCTTGCAAAACACCTTGGTTTATTTAAAAAAATGTCTTTTCAAGCCACGAATGTCATCGAGAGAAATCATATCTTTAGTCTTATAGGCCCTGAGAGTGACGTAAAGGTTGCGCCCAATCTACCTAGGGTGTTAAGAGCTTCATTTAATGAAAAAGACAAGAGTGAAGTGACCCAATTTGTAAATGTAGCTAGAATCTCTAAAGAAAAAGGCACCTTAAAAATGTTAACGGCATTTCAAGCCATACGGAGTCCTGTGGTTTTAGACATGTATGGTCCTGTGTATGACTCACTGTATTGGGAAGCGTGTAAAGAGATTATTTCAGCATTACCTATTAATATAAAAGTAAGCTATAAAGGAATCGCTAAAAGCGAAGACATTCCAGAGTTGCTAAAATCCTACGATTTTTTTATCATGCTCTCCGAAGGTGAAAATTTCGGACATGCTATTTTAGAGGCCTTTTCTGCGGGATTACCGGTTATTATATCAAATAAAACTCCTTGGACTGGCTTAAAAGAAAAAAATATAGGGTGGGATATTGACACCAATAATTTAGAAAACACACATCTCATTTTAAAGCAGATCATTGCCATGTCTAATCCAGCCTATAAAGAAATGGCAGAATTAGCATACCAACACGCCAAATCATTTACAGAGAATGAAACCTTGATAGAACAGAATAGAAACCTATTTTGTGATTCAGGTACTTAAGCATTGGAACCGATCAGTTTTGATACGTTAAAGGGAGTCATATGCATAGTTTCGTTTCATAAAGTTTCATTGATAAACTCTTTAAAACACCACGTTATTGTAATTCCAAACTATCAAAGTATTTAAAGAAATGTATGCTATAACGTATTAAAACAGGTACTTTAGGTAGTATATTAAACAACATATGAAAACAGATTTATCTACATACAATACTACCGTATATACGGCAGGATCTAAATTAAAATGCATGCTTTGGTATACCGTTAGCCTATTTTTTTTTAAAGGATCTTGGAACATATCATCCCCTCTAAAAGTAGTTTTATTAAGGTTCTTTGGAGCTAGTGTAGGCAAAGGTGTTGTTATAAAGCAAAGCGTAAACATTAAATACCCATGGAAATTAAGCCTAGGGAATCATTGTTGGATAGGGGAAGGTGTTTGGATTGATAACTTAGATCAAGTAACTCTAGAAGATCATGTGTGCTTGTCTCAAGGGGCCTTGTTGCTCTGCGGAAACCACAACTATAAAACCACTAGTTTTGATTTAATGATCGCTCCAATTTATTTAAAAGAAGGAAGTTGGATTGGCGCAAAAGCTTCGGTTGGACCTGGAGTTACTTCCGGAAGTCATGCTGTGTTAAGCATGGGGGCAATAGCAACCAGAGACTTGAGCGCATATACAGTGTATGGCGGTAACCCAGCCAAAATACGTAATACCCGTAAAATAGTAAAGCAACCGTGAAAATTTCAATCATAACAGCAACGTATAACAACATTGATACGATAGACACCTGTGTTATGTCTATCGTTAATCAAACCTATACAGATATTGAGCACATTGTTATAGATGGAGGTTCTTCTGATGGTTCTCAGGCATATTTAGAGAAGCATGCAAAAACAAATTCAAACGTGCAGTATAGTTCTGCCCCGGATGATGGAATATACCACGCATTAAACAAAGGGGTTGAAATGGCCACAGGAGACATCATCGGCTTTTTGCATGGAGATGATATATTATCTTCAAATCATATTATTGAACTGGTGGTTAGTCAATTTAAAGGAACTAACGCATGCGGTGTCTATGGTGATCTAGAATACGTGAGTAAGAAAGACCTATCAAAAGTGGTTAGGTATTGGAAAAGTAGGCCTTTTCAAAAAGGCTTATTGAAAAAGGGATGGATGCCAGCACACCCAACGTTATATCTTAAAAAAGAGGTCTATTCAAGGTTCGGAAATTTTAATGTAACCTATCGCATAGCTGCCGATTATGAATTTATACTTCGGTTATTTAAGCAAAGAGAATTAACATTTTCGTATCTACCTAAAACCATTGTAAAAATGCGTCTTGGAGGGGCTAGTAATAAAAACATAAGAAATATTTTGCTCAAAATGAAAGAGGATTATAAGGCTATGAAGCGACACAGCCTATCCAACTGTTTTTTGGTACTTGTGTTAAAAAACACCTCTAAAATTAAACAGTTTAATAACAAAGGAACTTTGGGTTAAAACTAATACCTTCGTGAGTAACCAGATATTAAATAAAAAACCCGATTATAAAACACAGATGTTAAATTATATTGTATGTATGTAAAGAATGTCAATAGGTTAAAAAGACTCCTCGTATGTATTACGCTACTCAGTATTGGTTCTTGTGCTACAAAAAAACAAATTTTATACTTGCAAGACATAGATGCTTATAATAATACTAAGGTTGTTATTCCAGAAAACACAATTCAACAAAATGACATACTAAGTGTAATCGTAAGCTCAAGTATAGCTGAAACCGCTGAACCTTATAATAAAGGAATACAAAACTCAGGGGGGAGTGGTGGCGTCCAAAATCAAAGCGTTCAAATGCAAGGGTATCTAGTTTCTAAAGACTTAGCAATCAAACTGCCTATTTTAGGGAATATAGTGGTAGCAAACAAAACATTAAAAGAACTAGAACTACGTATCGAAAACTTATTAATGGAAGGAGAGCATTTAAATGATCCCACCGTAATCATAACGTTGTTAAATGCTAAGTTCACTACCCTAGGAGATATTAGTTCGGGAACACATTATTTTACCGAAAATAGCCTAACAATATTACAGGCTATTGGTATGGCTGGAGATCTAAGCCTCTCGGGGCTGCGGGATGATATTGTTCTTATAAGAGAAATTGACGGAGAGCGAACGGTGGCTCACATCGATCTTACAGCGGCCAACCTTTTTGATAGCCCGTACTATTTTATAAAGCCCAATGACGTGATTTATGTGAAACCTAATACGGTGCGTATTAAATCTGCCGGATTTATAACAGGACCCACAGCACTAATTGGTTTTGGAACGCTGTTAATCACCACAATATTATTATTTACTAGATAAATGGAAGCTAATAAGTATACTTCATATCAAGATAGCCAAAATAAAGGGCAGAAATTAAAACTTGAAATCACAAAATACATAAGGTATTGGCCTTTTATCCTGGGAGTACTATTGTTTTCGTTAAGTGTCGTATTTGTTCAATTGCGGTATACAAAAAAGCTCTATCAATCAAATGCTAAGATCAGAATTTTAAGTAATTCTAAAGGGTTAGAATTACCCGAAGCAGGTTTTATTTTTAGCAAACCAAATATCAATCTAGAAAATAATATTGAAATCATTAAGTCTTCCAAGCTATGGGAAGAATTAGTGATTGATTTAAATTTAGTCACTTCGTTTTACAAATATGGGAGTGTTTTACTCACGGAAGTTTCAGATATCCCCTTTGAGTATACCTTAAAAATAGCACCAGAGTCCATTACAGAGGCAGAAACATATACTTTAACAATAGAAACTCAGGGCTTAATTATATCGAACGCTAACAAAACAGATCCTCAAATATTTGCCAATTATAGTACATTAACAGCTTCCCATAGTTTGCCTTTTGACCTCACTGCTTTCAGCTTGGAGTCAATTAAGAATAATATCGGTGAGGTCTATAATATCACACTACACCCAGTAGAAGTTGTAGCGGATAGATATCGACAACTTTTTAGTGTTTCCGTAGTTGGAAAAAACAGTGATTTACTTCAATTAAGTTTTAAAGGAGAAATAAAATACAAATCTGAGAAAATCCTTAACCGATTGGTAAAGTTATTTGA
>JBLHII010000112.1:0-6201 GCA_047616265.1 Minisyncoccia bacterium | reverse complement strand
GGAAAGCGAGGGGGTGCTTGGATGACAAGCTATAAACCACAACAAATTATCAAAACACCAGATGGCTTAGGCACTAAAAATGACAGACCCCACATCTCTAACGTTTGTAATTTCACAAAACCTACCGCTACTAAACCTTCCTTATTGACTTTTAATGAGGTCACTACACTTTTTCATGAGTTCGGGCATGGTTTACACGGCATGCTTGCCAATACAACCTACAAAGGGCTTAGCGGCACCAATGTGTCTTGGGATTTTGTAGAGCTACCTAGTCAAATTTTAGAAAACTGGTGCTATGAAAAAGAAACCCTAGAGCTATTTGCCACACATTATGAAACTGGAGAGGTAATTCCTATGGAGTTGATTGAAAAAATAAAAGCTTCGGCCACGTTTCATGAAGGCATGCAAACGTTAAGACAGTTAAGTTTCGGCATGTTAGACATGGCATGGCATGGAAGCGATCCGTCAGCTATCACCTCTGTGAAAGCATTTGAAGAAGATGCATTTGGAGATACAGCATTATATCCAGACACACTAAACACATGCATGAGCACTGCTTTTAGCCACATCTTTCAAGGAGGCTATAGCGCAGGGTATTATAGTTATAAGTGGGCTGAAGTATTAGATGCAGATGCTTTTGCCTACTTTAAACAAGAAGGAATTTTCAATAAAAAGGTAGCCAGTAAGTTTAAAGAATTTATTTTGTCTAAAGGAGGCACGCAAGACCCTATGGAATTGTATATTAAATTTAGAGGTCAAGAACCAAATCCAGATGCATTGTTACAAAGAGCAGGTCTGCTGTAAGGAATATAAACTATGAAACCCATCTACATTGCCATATTTACGCTGTTGTTTTTTTCTTGCAAACAAACACCATTAAAGCAAGTGATTACAGAGCAGGAGTCAAAAATTACAGAAACAGATAACACACCTGGATTTGCAATCTATAAACAACTACAAGGAACCTGGGTAAACATAGAGGCCCCAATAAGCAGCTTAACCTTTGCCGACAACAAAGTTATAAATAAGCATGACGGCGTTGCTGTTAAAAAAAACATTCTCTTTTCAATACAAAATTCGTGCGGCGCTACTGCTGCTGGAGAAACTCCAGAAGAAAGAGACAAGTACATTGTAACTAGTGGAGATACCGCAGAGTGTTATTATATTGTGCAACTAGATGATGAAAATTTAATTTTAGGATTTTGGGGCGAAGAAACTGCTCTTAGGTTTAAAAAAGCAACTAATTACTAAAGAGAGCGGATCTTAGCTCGATAAACTTCGCTATTTTTATACTCTATGAGAAACCATCTTATTAATGAGGAACAATGGGTAGATCGCTACAGTGATTATTTCTATAATTATACTTTTATAAGGGTAAATAACCATGAGATAGCTCAAGACCTAATATCTGAAACATTCTTGGCTGGTTTAAAATCAGCGCCAAACTTTAAAGGAGAAGCAAGCGAAAGAACCTGGCTTATTTCTATTTTGAAGCGGAAAATTATAGATCACTACAGAAAAAAATACAGTAACAAAGGAAAGGCAGAAATCCGTATGAATTATCTTGGTGAACATGACCAGGGGGATTGGCTGGAGGAACGAGTAAGTGACCCTTATGACAAGTCTGCAGAAGACAGCATGGAGAACGAAGAATTGGGCAGCGCTATCCACAAATGTTTAGACGGCCTACAACCAAAACAGGCGGCTATTTTTAAAATGAAAACTATAGATGATTTTGACACAGAAGTAGTCTGTAATGAACATAACATCACACCGTCTAATCTATGGGTGATCATACATAGAGCACGAACAGCGATGGCAGATTGTCTAGAGCAAAATTGGTTGTAAATACGGTATGGGTATATTATTAAAATGCAAAGAAGCAAATCATAGTTGTGATAAAAACCAATATAAGGAAGCTTCCTTTTTGGAGTTAATTAAGTTGAGTATTCACTTGTTATATTGCATCGCCTGTCGAAAATACACGTCAAAAAACAAAAAACTATCAAAGGCAGTTAAAAAAAGTCTCTTAAAGAACATGCCTGCAGAGACAAAGGCCTTATTAAAAGAGCGTTTACGCCAAGAAATTACAAAACAAATATAATACCACTCCCCAAAAAATAGGAATACCCTCTACCCAGAAAGATGCAAAGTATTTAGATTGTTTTGTTTTAGCATAAAATATACTTAGAAAAATCAGGCTACAAACAGCAAAAAGAATCCATACTTCATGGACTGCAGTTTGACCCTTTAGTCTTTCAAGAAGCAATACAATCAAAACTAAAAAAAAGCCAATCTGTTTGGTTCTTTTTACACCAACTAACTGAGGAAGCGTGAATAAATTAACACCGTCCTCTTGTAAATCTCTTATTTCAAATGGAACGATTAACGTTAGTATAATAAAAAACCGTTGGACAAAATAAAGCCAAACATCTGCAGGAAGACTTTGAGCTTGATATACAGGAATCAATAGCGTCAAACCAGACCAAACCAACGCAACAATAAATACTTTAACACCACTAATAGAACGAAGGTTTTTATGGTTTATGGTAGGTATCAAATAAAGAAGTGTTAAAAGTCCAAGAAGACCAAGGAACAATAAAACGTCTTTCTCTAGTTGGACCAAAAAATAAAGAAGAACAAAAAAAACCAACAAAGAAAACACTTGTAAATTTTGCAGACTTTTAATCAAAATTTTATGTTGTAACCCTGCAATTTCTGAGTATTTAATACAATTATAGCCCGTTATAGTTCCCAAAAAGGCAACCCAATAATAGGCAACTGGTATTAATATATTGCACTGAATTTCAGTGACATACACTAGCATTGTCACTGCTAGGGCAACATGAATACTGCTTTTTATATAAAAAGCAAAAAAAGAGTTGAAAATTTTCACTTCATAAAATTACGTATTCTACCACTTGGAATACACCATACAGGAACCCTTTTTAAAAAATAATGTTAGCAACCTCCCTTTTTAGTTGAAAAATAATGCCTTGTAAAATGTTAAACATTTCTTTTTTATTTTTTTTATGTTGTACTTTTGGGGCTCGTTTAAAAAGGATACGTTTTTAACGATCTCCTTATTAAAGTGTACATGAAAAACGTTCAATTAATACTATTTCCAATAAAAGGAAAATACTATGAATACAGACTCTTTTGCCCTTAGACACATTGGCCCACGCAAAGAAGACCTTCAAAAAATGCTTAAAACCGTTTGTGCTGAATCGATGGAACAACTCATCTTTGAAACCATTCCAAATGATATTCGTTTGGGTCAGGATTTAACCCTAGAGCCTGCAATGAGTGAGCAAGAGTATCTTGAACATATTGCAGAGCTTGCTACAAAAAATCAAATATTCAAAACCTATATTGGTCTAGGCTATCATCAAGCTATTACACCCCCAGTAATTCAGAGAAACATTCTTGAAAATCCGGGCTGGTATACTGCCTACACGCCTTATCAAGCAGAAATTGCTCAAGGTCGCTTGGAAGCTTTGCTTAATTACCAAACCATGATTACAGATCTTACAGGCATGGAGTTGGCCAACGCATCTTTACTAGATGAAAGTACTGCCGCAGCAGAAGCAATGGCATTACTATTTGCGGTTAGAGAACGGCAACAAAAGAAAGATGGAGCAAATAAATTTTTTGTTTCTGAAGATGTTTTACCTCAAACACTTTCATTATTACAAACTAGAGCGACTCCTATTGGCATCAAACTAGTTGTGGGTAATCATGAAGATTTTGACTATTCCTCAGGCTTTTTTGCTGCCTTTTTGCAATACCCTGGTAAAAGCGGAAAAGTACATGATTATAAAGCCTTTGTTGCTACTGCAAACAAACATCAAATAAAAGTAGCTGTTGCTGCAGATATATTGAGTTTGGTTAAACTGGAAGCTCCAGGATCTTTTGGGGTTGATGTTGTGGTAGGTACCACACAACGATTTGGAATTCCATTAGGATATGGTGGTCCTCATGCTGCTTTTTTTGCAACCAAGGAGGCATACAAGCGTAATATCCCTGGACGTATTATTGGTGTTACTAGAGACACGAAGGGCAACCGTGCATTACGCATGGCATTGCAAACAAGAGAACAACACATAAAAAGAGATAAAGCTACCAGTAACATCTGTACGGCGCAAGTGTTATTGGCTGTTATGGCAGGAATGTATGGAGTATACCATGGTCCAAAAGGACTAACATACATTGCAGATAAAGTACATAATCATGCTGCAACACTTGCTGACGGATTAGAGCGTTTAGGGCTATACCAAGCAAATGAAACGTATTTTGATACCATCGCTATTAAAACAGACGCTAGTAAAATAAAATTCTTAAGCGAGTCTAAACAAATGAATTTCTATTACCCAGATGCAGAAACTGTTTCTATCTCGGTAAATGAAACCACCACGATAAAAGATCTCAACAAAATCATTGCTTTATTTGCTGAAGCAACACATAAAGAGACCTTTAAAATTTCAGAAATTAATGCCGGAAACGCAATACCTGAAAGCATTGCTAGACAAACTCCCTTTCTTGAGAACCCAGTCTTTAACAGCTACCACAGTGAGACAGAATTGATGCGCTACATCAAAAGACTTGAGCGCAAAGATTTGGCATTAAACCACTCTATGATTGCGTTAGGAAGCTGTACTATGAAATTAAACGCTGCTGCAGAAATGTTACCTTTAAGCAATCCTATGTGGGGTAATATGCACCCATTTGTTCCTGTTGAACAAGCAGGGGGATACCAGATTATGTTAAAAAAGTTAGAGGAACAATTAACAGAAATTACAGGATTTGCAGGAACTTCATTACAACCAAACAGTGGAGCGCAAGGAGAATATGCGGGTCTAATGGTCATTCGTGCATATCACGAATCTAGAGGAGATCACCATAGAAACATTTGCCTAATTCCTTCATCTGCACATGGAACCAACCCTGCAAGTGCAGTAATGGCTGGCATGAAAGTAGTCGTTACAAAAGCAAACGAAGAAGGAAATATTGATGTGGATGACTTGCGGGCTAAAGCAGAAGAGCATAAAGATAATCTTGCTGCACTTATGATAACATATCCTTCTACACATGGTGTGTATGAAAGTGCTATTAGAGAAATTACAAGTTTAATACATGAAAATGGTGGCCAGGTTTATATGGATGGTGCCAACATGAATGCCCAAGTTGCCCTAACAAACCCAGGAGCTATTGGAGCAGATGTATGCCACTTAAATTTACACAAAACATTTGCCATTCCTCATGGAGGTGGTGGTCCTGGTGTTGGCCCAATTTGTGTTGCAAAACAATTGGTGCCATTTTTACCAAGCAATCCATTGATTGAAACTGGAGGTGAACATGCTATTACAGCTATTTCTGGAGCCCCTTGGGGAAGTGCACTAGCTTGTCTAATTAGCTATGCTTATATCTGTATGTTGGGTGAAGACGGATTAAAAAAAGCTACCGAGTACGCAATCTTAAATGCCAATTACATCAAAGAAAGACTGGATGGGCATTTTGATGTGTTATACGCAGGAGAGAAAGGCCGTGCTGCTCACGAAATGATTATTGATTGTCGCCCGTTTAAAGAGCAGGGTATTGAAGTCGTAGATATTGCAAAACGCCTTATGGATTATGGATTCCATGCCCCTACTGTTTCGTTTCCAGTTGCAGGAACCATGATGATTGAACCTACAGAAAGTGAAAGCCTTCAAGAGTTAGATCGTTTTTGCGATGCAATGATTTCAATTCGTAAAGAAATTGATGCCTCAGTTAAAGATGAAGAAAATAACATCTTAAAAAATGCACCGCACACCCAAGAAACACTTACAGCAGACCACTGGGATTTACCTTACACAAGACAACAAGCTGCATTTCCTTTACCTTTTGTTAGTGATAATAAATTCTGGCCAAGTGTTTGTCGTGTTGATGATGCATATGGAGACAGAAATTTAATTTGCACCTGTGCTCCTATAGAAGAGTATATGGAAGCCTAATAGAAATAGCTTCTAAAACCCCTCCTTTATACCAATTAAAATTGAGGGGTTTTATTTTTTAAACTTACAAATATCAATACAGGAATGAGTCTGCATTTACAGATTATTTAGCTTATTTACTGCATTCTTTTCCCTACATTAGCCAAAAAAATACATCATGGGCATCACCATAACAGGCACAGGTAGCTATATTCCCCAAGAAATTACC
>JBLHII010000111.1:0-6230 GCA_047616265.1 Minisyncoccia bacterium | reverse complement strand
GCGAAAATTTATTGATTGGTAAAGAACATGCTACAGAAGAAGAAATCATAGATGCCTTAAAAATAGCAAATGCCTGGGAATTTGTAAAAGAACTACCAAAAGGGATAGATACCAACATAGGAGATAGTGGAAACAAACTAAGTGGTGGACAAAAACAACGCCTAAGTATCGCAAGAGCGGTATTAAAAAACCCTCCTATCATGATTCTAGACGAGGCTACCTCTGCTCTAGATACAGAAAGTGAGCGCTTGGTTCAAAATGCTTTAGAGAATATGATGAAAAATAGAACTTCTATTGTAATTGCGCATAGGCTCTCCACCATACAAAATGCAGATACTATTGTGGTACTAAATAAAGGCAGCATTGTAGAACAAGGAAAACACGCAGAGCTACTTGCCAAAAAAGGAATGTATTACAGTTTGGTAGAAATGCAATCTTTGGCTTAATAAACACCTCTTTATTCCATAAAAAAAGCAGTTTGGGGATTGCTCTTAAATTATCGTTAAACACATTTGGGGCAGGTGTCTAACATATGCTCATAAGTATAATGTACAGATAAAGGTGTTTTTTGTACTACACAGGAAAAATATCTCTTAATCGATCTATATACACACTTAGTCGTTTATTTTATAGCATTAAATATTCATACTCCCTTATTAAGACTATAAATAAACCAAAATATCACAACCTAAAATAGCGGGAAAGCCCCCGCTATTCCCGCCAATAGTAAACTCATATTATAGTTGAGGCATATAATATAAGTTTCAAAAATTAACCTAACTCCAATATATAAAGAATTTTCCTACAATAAAAACATTTAGGTATTTAATCTGCTATTATTGCATTTTATCGGTTTTATTGTGTGTATTTTTTATTTTTTAAATCTACAATTAAACTATGTACACAGTATCTTGTCATAGGTACAGAATGTTATGTATGGCAGAAGAAAAAAAACTTATAATAGCACTACAAGAGCCCTCAGAAAAAGAGCAGGCTTTTAGCACATTAGTGTCTTTATATAAAGAACGGTTGTATTGGCATATTAGAAAAATGGTATTAAATCATGAAGACACAGATGATGTGCTTCAAAATACATTTATTAAAGTATATAAAAACATAGCTCATTTTAAAGGCGACAGTAAATTGTATACATGGCTCTATCGAATTGCGACCAATGAAGCGATAAACTGTATCAAAAAAAAAGCAAGCAGACAACAAATTAGTTCTCAAGAGGTACAAACTCGTGCCTTAGAAAATCTACAAACAGATGTTTATTTTGAAGGAGAGACAATACAGCACCTACTGCAAAAGGCGATTAATACCCTCCCTAAAAAACAACAGTTGATCTTTAAAATAAAGTATTTTGAAAATCATACATTCGAAGAACTTTCTGAAATTTTAGAAACCTCAGTAGGTGGATTAAAGAGCTCGTATCATATAGCGGTTAAAAAAGTAACTCATTTTTTAAAATCACATGAAACTTTTTCATAAAAAAAAGGTCATAGTACTAGCATGAAAGAAATACCCACATACAAACACGGCTTTAAAATACCAGAAGGATACTTAGCTTCTTTTGAAGCTAAATTACAAGAACGATTAATTGTAGAAAAAAATAAATCTAATCCTACAGAGCTAAAACCTGTTGTTAAAATACATAGGCAAGAATCAACCCAGTTTTCATTTCAAAAAATAGTTGGTATTGGCATTTCTATAGCAGCTTGTATTGCTCTTTTTATTTCGGTACAAAACACAAACCAAACAAACAACATAGAAGGTATTGCCATTACCACAATAGAAGACTATTTATTTTCTAACACAGAAGATTTTTCTGTAGAAGAAATCTCAACAGAATTACCTGAAAACATAATAGATGACATCTTACTTGAACAGACCATTTTAGACGAAACACTAGAAGTATACTTACTTGAAATATTAAATAACAACTCTCTAATCCTTTAATACTATGAAAAACATCCTCCTAATACTATTGCTAATTACCTTTGGAATGAACGCTCAAGAGCGTAAATATGAAAAAATAAAAGCATACAAAACTACATACATTACAGAACAAGTAAAGCTCACCCCTGAACAAGCAGAAAAATTCTGGCCTGTCTTCCATAAAATGGAAAAAGAAATTATTACACTTAAAAGACAAGAACGTAAGAAATTTGAAGAAAACAAGAATATCAATGACATGAGTGATAACCAAGCAAATGACATGCTAGAAAGGCATATTCAAGTAAGAAAACAACTCCTAGACAAACGTCAAGAGCTTATCAGCTCATTAAAAGACATTATTACGCCTCAACAAATTATTACACTCCTTAATGCTGAAGAAGGGTTTAAAAAGCGCTTATTAAGACGCTATAGCGAGAGAAACCATGGAGGAAAAGATAGAGACAAGAAAAAGTAAAAAAAGTGGACACAAGTACTCTAAGCAGTGTTTAAATGTAATCTACCCCTTTATCAATAGAACGGATAAAGGGATACGCGTCGCTCCAGAAATACTCCTTCTTTAATGAAATATGATCTTTGAAATCTTCATGTTTCCACTAGCAAAAGCAACGCTATCATTCACAAAAGAAATTGCATAAAAGCCTTCGGTGGATAATTCAGTCCAAGTCGTTCCTTGGTCACTACTGTAAGAAATACCCGGTGATCCAACTGCAACAAGACCCTGCCCTTGAGTTCCTGGCACAAAAGATACCGAAGAACGATACCCAGGACCAGCGCCGTTGCTTAATAAATTCCATGTTTTTCCACCATCTTTAGTAATGGCTTTATTACCCTCATTAAAATCTTTATCGTCCCAGTTTCCGCCAATAATAACACCTGTGCTAGCATCTAAAAAAGCAACACTATAAATACCCGTCATAACACCTCCTTGTAGCATAGGGGTATCGTATACCGACCAAGAAAACCCTTTATCTGGAGAGTGAAATACGCGAGCACGCATCCCTCCTGTTACAATCCATGTATCATCTCCATACATCGCTATGTTAGAGTTACTAGCAGCAAACGCAGCTTCCCCCTCCACCACAGCAGGTAAGGTATCGCAAGATAGTTTAGACCACGAATTTCCTCCATCTCTGGTAATAATAATAGAAAGACAGCCTCCTATAGGGTCACCCATTGCAATACCTTCTTGATCATTCCAGAAAGAAATAGCGTCATAAAAAACGCCCACACCTGTTTCTACATACACTTCTTCCATCGCGCTAGCCTCATTGTCTTTTAGGTCTATTTTATACAAAACAGCAGGAGTATCAATACTCAAAACAAAAACAGACTCCGTAGTTTTAGCAATTGCTCTAAAATGCATAGGTATATTGTCATATTGAACCGTTGCTAATTTAGGTATTGTACCCTCTATTAATCCAACAACACCTTTATTAGCAGCAAACCAAATACGTGAAGCATCTTGAGGAACAATAGCTCGTATGCTTAAGCTATCTGTAAATATTTCTGAAATGCTAACACTTGTAAAGGGTTCCTTTTTGCGGGTCGTACAAGAGGTACATAGAATGGATGCTAAAATGAGTATAAAAAAAGGTTTCATCGGGGTTTTATTTTTAGTAAAAGTAACCAAAACATATCGTTGAAAATAAGATACCTTTGCATACGCATTTATGCATACAAAATGCTGTTTATTATTCACCTATGAGATTACACAGAACCCTTGTTTTTGCCACTATTGATTCATTAGATCTTATCTTTAATGAACAAAAACAAGCCGATAAAGTATTAAGAGCTACCCTAAAAAAGGACAAACGTTGGGGATCAAGAGACCGGAGTTTTATTGCTGAAACGACCTATGACATTGTTAGGTGGAAACGTTTATATGAAGAAATTGCAGAAGTGCAAGCTCCTTTTTCTCGTGGTAACCTATACAGAATGTTTGCTGTTTGGTGTACCCTTAAAGGAATTGCCATACCAAAAGATTGGACGCAATTTGAAGAAACTCCAACAAGACGTATTAAAGGACGGTTTGATGAACTTTCAAAAACCAGAAGAATTCGTGAATCTATTCCAGACTGGTTAGATGAATTAGGCGTTAAAGAATTAGGAAAGAAATGGGACAAAGAATTGACTGCTTTAAATAAACAAGCCGAAGTTGTTCTCAGAGTAAATCCATTAAAAGCAACATTAGAGGAAGTTCAACTAGCTTTAAAAGAAGATGAAATACTCACCAAAACAATTAAAGGCTATCCACATGCATTAGTCTTGAGAGAACGCGCAAATGTTTTTATTACAGATGCATTTAAAAAGGGTTGGTTTGAAGTACAAGATGCTTCTTCTCAAAGAGTTGCAGCATTACTAGACCCAAAACCGGGTATGCGCATCATAGATGCTTGTGCAGGAGCTGGAGGGAAAAGTTTGCACATTGCTTCTTTGATGGACAATAAAGGACAAGTAGTCTCTATGGATATTTATGAAAATAAATTAAATGAGCTTAAAAGACGTGCCCGCCGTAATGGTATTCATAATATAGAAACGCGTACTATAGACTCTACCAAGGTTATTAAAAAACTTTTAGAGAAGGCAGATAAAGTTCTTATTGATTCTCCATGTACTGGATTGGGTGTTTTAAGAAGAAATCCTGATGCTAAATGGAAAATGAATCCTGATTTTTTAGAGGAAATTAAAGTAACTCAAAGTGAAATTTTAGACTCCTATTCTAGAATGGTAAAACCAGGAGGAGATTTAGTGTATGCTACTTGCTCTATATTACCAAGTGAAAATGAAAAACAAGTAAAAGCGTTTCTAAAACGAGCTGCAGGTGAAAATTTTACCTTTATAAAAGATGAAAAAATTCTTCCTTCAAGTTCTGGATTTGATGGATTTTATATGGCACTACTTAAAAAAAATACATAAATGAAAACAATACAATTCCTTTTTTGTTTAAGCATTACATCTCTTTTATTTGCACAACAACCTTATTATAACAATGTAAATCTTACCCTTACAGGAGAAGCATTGTATAATGAACTTCAAGACAAGATTGACATCAACAACACAACATTTACATATGGTGATGTTCGTGATACGTTACTAGAAACAGATGAAGATCCAGAGAACAGTCAAAATGTGTTGTTAGTCTATGGGTATAGCAATGCAAGTTGCATACCCCAACGCACTAGAAACAAACAAGAATTTGGAGGGAATTCTTGTGAGTACAATAGAGAACATGTCTTTGCACGTAGCAATGCAGATCCAGAAATGGGTAATACAAGTAATATCAACACAGGTATTACCGCAGATCCTCACAACCTAAGATCAAGTGATGTACAAATGAACGGGAATCGTGGTAATAAGAAGTTTGCTTCGGGCTCTGGAACAGCTGGAACTGTAAACGGAAACTGGTATCCAGGAGATGAGTGGAAAGGAGATGTAGCCAGAATGATGATGTATATGTATACACGTTATGGAAATAGATGTCTGCCTTCATTAAATGGAACAGGCGCGCTTCAAAGCGGTAATGATATGCTTCAAGTATATTTACAATGGAATGTAGAAGATCCGGTAGACCCTTCCTTCGAAGATCAACGAAATAACTATCTAGAAAACGCATACGGAAACAGAAACCCATTTATAGACAACCCCTATTTAGCTACTATAATTTGGGGTGGAGCTCCTGCAGAAGACCGCTGGGGAACACTAGGTATTCGAGATGATGCAACCTCACAGTTTATAGTATATCCAAATCCAACAACAGAAAAGGTATGGATATCATCAACCCGTATTCAATCTAACTTTTCGGTTACCATATATACTATCTCAGGAAAAAAAGTTAAAGAAGTGTCGAGTATAATTACTGCAAATAGTATTGACGTCTCTTCGCTTCCTTCTGGCGTTTACCTATTAGCGATTAAAAGCGCTACTGCAACCTTACTGACAGAAAGAATAGTGGTGCAATAAAACAACCCTATTTACTGATAATTATATTACATAAAAAAAGTCCCAAGTGAGCTCGCTTGGGACTTTTTTTATGTTTATAAAGTGTTCTTAGTTTCTCAAAATCTGTACTACAGTACTTGCATTTTTTGAGGTAACTCTTACAAAGTACATTCCTGTTGCAAATCCAGACACATCAATTGTTGTTTGGTTTTCTGAAACTTCTTTTTGTAATACCTGTCTTCCTGTAAATGAATACACCATAATAGTTTCTATAGGCGTCACAGGTGAAACTATGGTTACTATTGAGTTTGCAGGGTTTGGATACAGCACCA
>JBLHII010000110.1:0-6247 GCA_047616265.1 Minisyncoccia bacterium | reverse complement strand
AGTGCGAAAAATTTCACCAAATCATTGGCATATATCTGAAAGAAAACTTTGGGCAAAAACTCTGCTGTAAGCAAAATAACCAAAGCAGAAACTATCGTTTGTACTAAAAGCCCAGGAGCACCGACTAAAGGAACATACTGCATCAACAACTCCCCCATAAAAAATCCATACACGACCAAAGCAATATTATTTCCTACCAACATGGTGGCAATAAACTTGGAAGGTCTTTTGGTGATTTTCTTGAGAATACTTGCTATTAAATTTTGTTGTTTTTTTTCAATTTCAATATATATCTTATTGGATGATACATACGCAATTTCCATCCCCGAAAAGAAGGCAGAAAAAATAAGTGACAAAACAATAATAATCAGGTGGTATTCCAAAAGGGTGCTGTAAACGTTTAAGTGCTATACAAATATAAGAAATGATATTGAAGTTGAACTTGACAAGTAGGTAAGAATAAAATAATGTTTGCACATCCCTATGGTGTTTTAAGAAGGAAAAACTCCTTAGCAACCAATCCTTTTAGACAAGCCAAATATAAAAATACTACTTTTTATTCTGATTTTTTGTGCGGTCTTCAACCATTTTTCTATACTTACGCTTAAAGAAAAACATAAATACAGCCACTATAGCAAAGAAAATAAACATATAAGCGCGCCCTCTGTTATCTGCCCAGTGTGTTGTTACTAAGTACAATGAGAAAGCAGCCATTACTAGATACGCGTATTCAAAAAATTGGTAGATTTTATTTTGCATTTTCTTCGGTTTCTTGTGGTTCTATAAGTTGTACTCCAGCATTTTTTCTTGATAAAAATTCTGTAAAATCTTGGCTAGAGTCAAAGCGTGCTCCGTCATTGTAGGAGCCATCTTTAAATTTTATTTGATAGGGTTGATCTGTAAAAACCCATTTATTTTTTTGATCCCAGTATAATTGTGAAGCTTTTAAAACCAGGCTGTCACTTGTTATTAAAACTACATTTTTACGCAGGTCAATCATACCTGTCATACTATATCTAATAGCATAGTCTGAGATAACAGTACTTTCTTTACCATCTTCCCAAAAATGAACCTCTACTCCTTCTGGAAACTCTTGGTATGGAAACTCATAATTAGAATAGTCTAATAGACTTTTTGCTAACAAATTGGAAACTACCTTACCGCTATCTGTATATTTTAGATTGATTTCTTTGCCAATTGCGAGAGGCTGATCATCCTTTATAGATAACTTTTGTTTGTCTTTATAATTTGCATCACATGCAAAAAACGTGACGACCACAATAAGGGCCATCACGCTTTGTTTGCTATATGATTTAATATTCATGTTATAAATTTGGTACCCTTACACTACCACCAACCCAACAATTAAGGGCTATTCTTTTTCCAGCCATACCAGCAGAGAAAATATCGGTTTTTTGTGGAGCACGTGCTCTATAGCTATCTGCTGCAGCTCTTGCATTTGTCGCAATAGAGGGATCTACCCTAGCTGCTTTGTCTGCGTATTCTGCAGCTCTCCAGTTTACCGCTCTTTTCTCAAAAGGGGTTCCACCACAACTACTTGAACTTTTTGCAATCATGGCTGCAATTTTCAAATAAGATCTTCCATCACTTGGCTTCACATTCAACACCTTGTTATAGTAGTTTCTTGCCGCGCTATAAAGTCCAGCTTTCCGTTTTGATTCTGCAATTTTGTAATAGATTCTAGCTTGTTTGTTATGATCTGTTTGCATTCCTGCAGACTGCTCATAATAGGTCAATGCCTTTGAAGTATTTCCCTTTTGATCTTCTAGTTGCCCTAAGTACATTTTGGTGTCTGCACTTGGCTCTAATCTGTCTAATTGTTCAACCAACTTAATAAAAAGAGGATCTTCTGTACAATCTTTACCAGACAAACGACCTGCTGCATTACGTATCCAGCTAATGTCATCTTTCATGGCTTCAAAATCCTTATTATATAAGATAGCAAGGTTCGGACAATCTGCAACATTACCTAATTTACTGTCTACACTCCCTTTTACTTGACCAAAGATGCGTAAGTTTTTCTCGTAAGCACTCAACCACTTCTTTTCTTTACTTGACAAAGCTACTCCAGCTTCCTCTTTATCGATAAGGTCTGTAAGGCTCTTTGCTAACTTACCTTCTTCTAATTCCATTTTGTTTTTCACAACATCATACAAGTTAAAAACTTCTTGTAACTCTTTTTGACCTTCTGTGTACAGGTCTTTTGCTAAAGAAAAGTAAGTGTAAAGTGCTTTTGGACTTTTAAAGTTCGTTGCATCTTTTTTGAAAGCAGCATCAAAATAAGAAAACTGCTCTTGCTTGGTCCCTATGCCATTATCAAAACGTACCTGTGCTAATTTACTCAATACAGATCCTTCTTTAGTTTTAGAAGGGTAGTTCTGCATTCTCATTTGGTATGATTTTTCTAAATCTGTTATTTTAGTTTTATCTCCATTATTAATAAAGTCTTCAAACATTTTTGCGGCATACTGATATACAGCCATAGTCGTTTGAGGGCACTTAGTAACTACATTATCATAGTGCTTGTATGCTTCTTGGTAATTTTTTGCTTTTGCAGGTTCGGTAAATAAGGAAACCATAGCCATACATTCTTGTCCATCCTGAGCTACAGCCGAAGTTGATACTAGCGATAATACAAGTGATAATCCAGTTAAAAAAACGTTTATTTTCATTATACTAATTTTGCAGTGTTAATCTAAATATCTTTTATCAAACCATTTGTCATTAAATGACATACTTATAAAGGTGTTCACAAAGTTTTCTTGAATCAAACCAAAGTCTGTAGTTCCTCTTTTTCCTATCTCAAAACCTACATTTACATTAGAAAACATCCTGCCAACAGGCAAACCAACTCCAAAAGATATGCCAAACTCATTTATATTTTGACCATTTAAGTTTATCCCAGTTTCTTCAAAACGTATTCCAGCTCTGTAAACGATTCGTTTATAGTAACTTGTGAGTGAATTATACTTAGGAATATAAAACCCTCCAATTTTATATTTTGAAGCATCTGTAAAGGCTATGTTCTCCAATTCAAAAGTACGATTGGTTAAATTACTTGTCTTTTGATTCACGTATTCAAGCCCAACAAACCAAGTCTTTGGTTTTCCAATTCCTGCACCAAGGGTTAGTTTAGAAGGAAATGTGAAATCTGTATCTTCTACAGCAACTTCTATTTCTTCACGCACAATTTGATTCCCTGATGGCAATACAAATATGGAGGCTCTTTGACGAGCGTTCTCAGACTTAAAATTTGTTTCAGGAGTATAGGCTAAAGATGTTTGGATTTGTAGATTTCTTGTAACTTTCGCTTTGTAGCGTGCCCCAAAATTAAAACTAAAACCAAGCAGGTCAGACCTGTTTTCTTCTCTTGACCCTAACTCAAGATCAACTTGCTCGCTAAAAGCTGTGTTTTCTATATTTCCAAAATTGTAATTCGTGTCAACACCAAAACTTAAGTTTGGTGTCACCCTATAGGCAAATGTCAAAAAGGCTTTATTAAGCCCCCCTTTGCCTGTATACCTGGTCGTAACGTCACCTGCAGTATTTTGGGTGTCATAGCCAACAGAGGTATATGGAATCAGTCCAAAACTACCAACAAGCTTACCCATAGGAATACCCAATGCCAAATAATCAAAAGAGGATGTCGCTTTTTTTTGTTGTTGTGTCTCTGTTTTTTGAGTCGTTTCTTTGTAACTCACACCAATACCATAACTAATCAGTTGAAGATCTGCTAATCCCGCAGGGTTTTGAATGTTAAGGTGAATACTGTCTGAAAAAACACTTATACCTCCCATAGTTCTATTTTCAACGGTCCCTTTAAAGTTAAGAGATCCTATCCCGTAAAACGAATACGGTGACGAGGTCCCGTTTTGAGCCATGGTTAGGGTAGATATGAGTAAGAATACTCCGATAATTATTCGCATCAGCATTAATCTTTATTAAGTTCTGAAATATAATTTAAGCCCTCTAACAGAAAATTTGAGTTGGCAAAGATGTCATTTTTTAATCTATCTCGCAAAAAATGAGCGTCTCCTCCTGTTAAAATAATTGTTAATTCGGTGTATTGTTGTTTATATTCGTTTATCATACCATCAATCTCAAATATAACCCCCTGAATAACACCACTATGCATAGCGCATTCTGTACTATCCCCAATCATAGAAAAGGCCACTGTTTTTTCTAGTAATGGTAAGTTTTCAGTAAATGTGTGCAATGATTTGTAGCGCATGGCTAAACCTGGGGCAATTGCGCCTCCTAAATATTGATTATGAGTCGTTAAGAAGTCATACGTAATTGCGCTACCAGCGTCAATAACCAAGACGTTTTGCTCCGGAAATTTTATTGCAGCGGCAGCAATTAATGCAATTCTATCTACTCCCAATGTCGTGGGTGTTTTGTATTGGTTTACAAATGGAATAATACTTTGATATGATAATACGTGTACCAAAAATGATTGCTCTAGAGCAGCAATTTCTTCTTTCGAAAGAGCTCCCACAGAAGACAAAATACAATGTGTGAGCTTTGGATAACTTTTTACAAGGTGTTTGATATAAGACATAACCTCTTGTTTTTCCTTGCCTTGTTTTTCAACAAGAGTTTCACCATCAAAAATAGCGAACTTATATAAGGTATTTCCAACATCTATTATAACATTCATATCGTTGCAAAGACGACAAAAATACGCAGTTATTTCAACAGCAAAGAAGAATTTTAACAATCAATTCAATCTTTCCTAAAATAGTTGTCTAGCAAAACAAAACAGACCGTTAGACTCGGCGCGGTTTGGAGAATTATATGCTGTAAATTAAAAAACCATATTTTTCAAAAAATTGTTTTGCAACAATGAAAATACCTCTATATTTGCAGCCGCTAAGTTAATTATTTAACATAGTAAATGGTGCCTTAGCTCAGTTGGTAGAGCAATGGACTGAAAATCCATGTGTCCCTGGTTCGATTCCTGGAGGCACCACATTAAAACCCTGAAACATTTGTTTCGGGGTTTTTTGTTTTAGCCCCTTTTGCGACAGCCATAAGAGGTGGTAATAAGTAGCAACTCATTTTTTATCTAGAAAAAACAAAAACACCGTTGTTTTAAAAATCACAACAGGTACCCAGATCTTAAAACAAATAGAAACATCTCTTTTTAAAAATATTCCCAAAATTTGTAAGCCTCTTTCTATCCTTTAGACTAATGCTTATATTTACGCTTTAGAACTAGAAACGTAAGGTGTGTGTTTTAGCGACACCTTAAATACTCCGTATTTATGACAAACAATTATTATGACCCCGCAGATCTTAGAAAATTTGGAAAAATTACAGAATGGAGCGAAGAACTTGGCAACAAATTTTTTGACTATTACGGCAAAGTGTTTGAAGAAGGAGCTTTAACCGCTCGTGAAAAATCATTGATTGCCCTAGCCGTTTCGCACACAGAACAATGTCCCTATTGCATAGACGCATACACCAAGGACTCCCTGCAGCGAGGCGTAACCAAAGAACAAATGATGGAGGCTATACACGTAGGAGCTGCTATTAAAAGTGGCGCTACACTGGTACACGGCACCATGATGATGAATAAAGTTAACAAGCTGGAAATGTAACCAATCCCGAGATTTTGTACCGCAAGGTCAAACGCATTATAAATGAAATTCCCAAATAGCACGGAGCACCTATGGCAAAACTAAAACAACAATCACTCCAAAAAAGAGACAACGAGTTGGCTAATGCCAATAGACAATTGGAAATTTTAAGCAATGGTATTTTCCAAAATGGAGAACTTCCAACCTTTGCGAAAAAAATAGAAGAGACCAATCAGCTTCCACTGCGTCCTAAAAAACTAGAAATTATTCAAATTAACGTAGGATATATGTGCAACCAAGTGTGTGAACACTGCCATGTGGATGCTGGTCCAGATAGAAAAGAAATCATGACCTGGGAAACCATGAAGCAATGCCTAGAAATAATAAAAAACACAGGTGCACATACCCTCGATTTAACTGGTGGTGCCCCAGAAATGAATCCAAACTTCAGACGTTTTGTCGAACAAGCTAGCAAAGCTGGTATTCAGGACTTTATAGTCCGTAGCAACCTAACCATAATTAAAGCGAATAAAAAATACCATGACTTACCACAATTCTTCAAAAAACACAAGGTTCATGTCGTGAGCTCAATGCCACACTGGACGAGGGGTAAAACAGACAAGCAACGTGGAGAAGGAGTTTTT
>JBLHII010000109.1:0-6264 GCA_047616265.1 Minisyncoccia bacterium | reverse complement strand
CATGCTACAGATATTGCTGTTATGTTGGGGTTGTCTGGTTTTGACCCTGTCACATTTCCTATAGAAAAAATACAGCCTACCATAGATACCATAACCGAAACAAAAATACTTTCATTTAATAATGAATTGCCTATTCCTTTTACTAAGGAAGACCATATTACATTTAACCGTAAATTTCTTGACTTCCATCCTAACGGAATTACCTTTACGGCAACCCTTACAAATGGAACTAATATTTCAGAAACCTATTACTCTATTGGAGGTGGGTTTGTAGTACAAGAAGAACGAAAACGCGCTAAAAAGAAACAAAAAAGTTTCGCTAAATTTCCATTTCAAATACAAGAAGGTGTAGATGTATTGAAACACTGTAAAGCAGAAGGCAAAAGCATTAGCGCTATCGTTCTTGAAAATGAACTTTCATTGCGTAGCTCAGAAGAAATTGACTCAGGCATTAAAGCTCTTTGGGATGTTATGCTAGATTCTATGTATGTAGGATGTCATACCGCAGGGACATTACCCGGCGGGCTCAACGTACGTCGTAGGGCAAACAACACACACAAGGGTCTAATAGGAGAAATGCCTTATGAAAATGCGCATGAATGGCTAAAAACCATACGTGGTACCGAAGTTAAGTTTCGCCAAATATTAAAATGGGTAAGCTGTTTTGCTTTGGCAGTAAATGAAGTAAATGCATCACTAGGGCGTGTAGTTACAGCTCCTACCAATGGTAGTGCGGGCGTCATACCGTCTGTGCTTATGTACTATATGGTAATAGAAAACCACGATGCAGATTTTGAAGACATTAAAAAGTTTTTACTCGTTGCTAGTGAAATAGGAAGCCTCTTTAAAAAAGGTGCGACTATTAGCGCTGCGATGGGAGGATGTCAGGCAGAAATAGGTGTATCTTCAGCGATGGCCGCAGGAGCACTTACAGAGCTTATGGGTGGCTCTCCAGATCAATGTTTAATTGCAGCAGAAATAGCCATGGAGCATCACTTAGGGCTCACCTGTGATCCTATCGGAGGTTTGGTGCAAATACCCTGTATAGAGCGCAACGCAATGGGTGCTATTAAAGCTATCAATGCTTGTGAGATGGCACTAGACGCGGATCCTTCTCAAGCCAAAGTACCCATAGATAAAGTAATTGCAACGATGTGGGAGACAGCAAAGGATATGGGAGACAAATACAAAGAAACAAGTGAGGGCGGCTTAGCGGTTCAAGTAAACATGAGTGATTGTTAAAGTAAGGGCGACGTAATTACAAGATGTATTAACCAGAGTGATGTGATGCACATAGTAAATTTGAAGCTTTTGGCCACCTATTCTTTTTTAAAGTCATCGATATAGAAACTAGCCTGTATTAACAGAATGTAATACCTTTGTACTAAGATCACAAAATGACACGCTATATGAACGCACAACAATGGGCGACCTTTTTAAAAGTTAATTTGGTAGTCTTTGTGCTTTTTATGCTGTGTGGGTGTAGTTCTAGGAAAGAGCATAATAAAGACCACCTCGTCTTTAAGTACAATGAACATAGCAACATAGCAACACTAGATCCTGCATTTGCTAGAAATCCTCAAACCATCTGGCCAAGCAATCAACTATTTAACGGCTTGGTACAACTAGATGAGCAACTAAACATTCAACCAGATATAGCAAAATCTTGGCATATCAATGACAGTACATCTACCTACACCTTTACCTTACGCAATGATGTATATTTTCATAAAAATAAGGTCTTTAAAAAAGACAGCACCAGAGCCGTCATTGCGCAAGACTTTGTGTATAGTTTTGACAGACTACGGTCTCCTGCATTAGCTTCACCTGGGAGTTGGGTACTACAGTCTGTGCAACGGTATCATGCGGCCAACGATTCTACTTTTATTGTACAACTTAAAAAGCCCTTTCCTGCTTTTCTAGGCTTATTATCGATGCGGTATTGTTCTGTTGTGCCAAAAGAAGCTATCGCGTATTACGGAACTGATTTTAGAAGTAACCCAGTTGGCACTGGTCCTTTTCAGTTTAAATTCTGGGAGGAAAATATAAAACTTGTCTTTAGAAAAAACCCTCTTTATTTTGAAAAAGACGCCGCTGGCATACAGCTTCCATACTTAGAGGCTGTTGCCATTACTTTTTTGCCAGACAAACAAAGTGAGTTTTTACAATTTGCACAAGGTAATATTGATTTCATGACTGGGTTAGACAACTCTTATAAAGATGAAATCATTACGACCAAAGGAGCCTTACAACCAAAATACAGTGATCGAATACACCTCATTACAACGCCCTATTTAAACACAGAGTATCTTGGGTTCTTTATGGGGAAACCAACACAAGAAATTGCATCACCGCTTATAAGACAAGCAATAAATTATGGTTTTGATAGAACAAAAATGGTAACATATTTACGAAATGGAATGGGCATACCAGCAATACATGGCTTTATTCCTAAAGGGCTGGCCGGTTTCAACGCTATTAAAGGCTATAGCTATGACCCAAAAAAAGCAAGAAGCCTTATTAAAAGATATATAATAGAAACTGGAGATGACAAACCAGAGGTTACCATTGGTACCAACAGCCAATACTTAGATGTCTGCGAGTATATACAACGAGAATTAGAGAAGCTTGGGCTAGCTATTAAAATAGATGTTATGCCACCCGCGACACTTAGGCAAATGAAAAGTAACGGTGATCTTGATGTTTTTAGAGCTAGTTGGGTTGCTGATTATCCTGATGCAGAAAATTACTTATCGCTTTTTTATAGCCCTAATTTTACCCCTAATGGCCCAAATTATACCCATTATAAAAATATAGTTTTTGACAGCTTATATGTGGAAGCACAGAGAATTTCAGAAATTACAAAACGGAAAATTTTATATACAAAAATGGATAGCATTGTTATGGCAGAGGCCCCTATTGTGCCTTTATACTATGACATTGCCGTTCGGTTTGTATCAAATAAAATAACTGGACTAGGCATTAACCCACAGAACTTTTTGGTGCTCAAAAATGTCAAAAAAGCAAAATAAAACTACACATACATGGCGTATAATATTGTTCTTATAGAACCTGAAATACCAAACAATACAGGGAACATTGGTAGAATAACCTTAGGTACTGGTTCTCACCTACACCTTGTAAAGCCCTTTGGGTTTGAACTGAGTGACAGTAGGTTAAAGCGTGCTGGTTTAGACTATTGGAAACATATAGAATGTACTATTTATGAAAGTGTTGCAGCCTTTTTTGAACAACATGGAACAAAAAAAATGGCCTTTCTATCTAGTCATGCCACAAAAGAATATCTAGAGATCCCTTATGAGGATGAGTTATTTCTAGTATTTGGAAAAGAGTCTGTTGGACTATCTTCCGAAATTTTAAAAAAGCATCCAACACAACAGTATAAAATACCGTTGCATAGCGAGCATATACGAAGTTTAAACTTAGCAAATGCGGTAAGCATTGTGGTCTATGAAGGGTTGCGGAATTTAAAACAATAAACACATCATGCTTAATCTAAAACTTGCCACAGATCCAAGATGGGTAACCATTGTAGAGAGTAATCTAGAAGAAATATTAACAGACCACGCTTGGTGCGAACAAAAGGCAGCAACCAATGCCATTACTATTATTACATTAAACAGTCATCATGAAGATCTGGTGACAGGCTTATTAAAACTTGCCCAAGAAGAATTAGAGCATTTTGAAATGGTGCACAATATCATCAAAGAAAGAGGGTATAAACTAGGACGAGAACGCAAAGATCATTACGTAAACCAATTGTTTCAATTTACCCGTAATGGAGGCAGTAGACAACAGGCTATGGTAGATCGTTTGCTGTTTTCGGCAATGATAGAGGCGCGTAGCTGTGAGCGTTTTAAATTATTAAGTGAACGCATTAAAGACAAAAATCTTTCTCAATTTTACAGAGAACTTATGATTAGCGAAGCGGGTCATTATACCACATTTCTTGGTTTTGCTAGAAAATACGGAGAAGGCCTTGATGTAGAAAAAAGATGGCAAGATCTTATTAATTTTGAAGGAGAAATCATTAAAAATTATGGTACAAAAGAAACCATACATGGCTAATGATTGCTTGTTAAACCTTTTTTATGAAATAGTATCTCATCATAATTCATTCGCTTCTTATATCTTTGCCTTAAAACGTATCTTTTGAAACCTGCTACCCTCGCCCAAATAAAAAAAGAAATAAAGCTTCGTTCGCCAGAAGATATAGAACAGCTGTGTTTACGCTTGGCGCGGTTTAAAAAAGAAAATAAGGAACTCCTTACCTATTTATTGTTTGAGGCAGATGATGAGCAAGGGTATGTCACCCATATCAAAGAAAGCATTGATGAAGAGTTTGATAGCATTACAAATACCAATTTCTATTACCTTAAAAAAAGTGTTCGTAAGATATTACGAAACGTAAAAAAATACGTTCGGTATTCTAGTAATAAAGAAACCGAAGTAGCCATAGTACTGCATTTCTGTGAACGTCTCATCTCATTTAAACCCTCTATCGCAAGAAACATAACCCTGCACAACATATATGAAAGACAAATGCAATTCATAGACAAAAAAATTGATGGACTACATGAAGATTTACAGCTTGACTATAGACAAGACATAGAAGCGCTAGACGAAGAATGAATTAGACTACTAAAATACCATGCTTACAAAACCAATACACCCAGACAATGACAACACTATATCACAACCCGCGTTGTAGTACATCAAGACAAGCGCTAGAAATACTAGAGGAAGCTAAAGAACCTGTTACTATTGTGTTCTATTTAAAAGACATCCTTAGCGAAACAGCACTAAAAAAAATAGTGAAACTGTTAGGGATTTCAGCTAAAGACCTCGTTAGAAAAAACGAAGCCATTTGGAAAGAACACTATACAGGAAAAGACCTTACTGAGGCAAACATTATTACTGCCATGCATGACCACCCAAAACTTATCGAGCGTCCAATTGCAATTAAAAATGAAAGAGCAATCATAGGAAGACCTCCAAAAGACGTTTTAAAAGTTTTATAAACAAATCATTAATAAAAGACTTCAATCCTCGTAAACTAGAGTATATTGAGGATACTATTGAAAATATAAAGAATTACCGTACTATGGAAAAAGAAGCATTTTTAGAACAACATGTATTTACAGATTTAAAAAAAATAAAGAATGATTCTGACCAGGAAGACATTCATTTTTTTTCTGAAACAGATTTCGAAATCGTTCTCCAGCGCGCTGAACATCTTGGAATTGGGGTCTTTGGAATTGACCCATGGCTAGAAGGAAAGGCACATGTGCCCGCTACTCATGAAGAATACAAAAAAAAGGCAACAGATCCAAGATGGTACAAAAAAGCTTTTTTAACATTAAGAATGCGCACACCTGGTATGGATTACTCGGCGACATATAAAGTATCTGCTAAACTTTTGGCTAGATAAAATAGCCCATGAAAGAGAGAGTTAAACACTGTCACCAATGCAAAAAAGACTTTTCTACCATGTATAGAGCACAATACAATGACCAAAAAGATTGGGTGTTTGTTTGTAAAGAATGTTTATTCGTCATGAAAAAAGATAATCCTACCTACAGATATGGTGGGACCTGGAAAAAATAAAAAAATGATTGCGTACGCTACCTATTGCTCTGCACAAAAAAATTACTCAAAAAAACCCGCACCGGCTATCGAATTGTATGATAGTGATAGAATTTCTAAAGTATTTGAATTAGCGAAGAGCCAAAACGCAAAGTTTGTAATTCTCTCAGGAAAACATGGTCTTCTAGAGCCAAATCAGGAAATAAACTATTATGATCACTTGCTTATCCAGTCAGAAGTAGAAACGCATGCTAATGTAATAGCAACTCAAATCACATCAAAGTATATTAGTGAAATTGTGTTTTTCACCAACAGTATTGAGTCAGAACCAAATCTCCTACCCTATATAGCGTGTATTGATAGCGCTTGTGAGAAAGCAAAAATACAGTTAAGGATACTTGTGGCGCCTAAAAAAGACCTTATAGTATAGGGTTTATAATCATCAGCACCTTTAATAAAACACCCTTAAACGTGAATATTATTGTTTTGATATGATGAAAAATGAATTAAATTTGAACAGATAAAATTTAACTTCAAATGAGCATTATACTTTTACTAGAGAAATCAAAAATTATATTGATCATTTTTATCTCACTAATGTTTGTCTCCCCTGTAGCCTCACAAATACAAAAAGACTCTTTAAAAGACATCTGGATC
>JBLHII010000108.1:0-6269 GCA_047616265.1 Minisyncoccia bacterium | reverse complement strand
ACAACGCTACAGGCACTCAAACCATTTCTACAGAAGGATTGGCAAGTGGCTTATATATCATAAAAGTAGCTTCGGGTAATGAATTGTTTACAAAGAAGATAATTGTAGAATAATATCCTTTTTACACCATAATAAAAAGAGCGCCTATTAGGTGCTCTTTTTTTTTAATCCTGCTGTACCTCCTAAAGTTACAGTAAGCAATATAACTTTACGGTAGGGCTTTAAAAAAAACCAAGGCACTTCATTCACCCAATAAGAGTAACACTACCTCAAAAATAAATACCACAAGGCATCTAAAAAAGGACAACGCATGTGAAGTAAAAGCGCGTCTCAAAACCCTAGTACGTATTGAAATACACAGCACGGAAAAAATAAAACCTATAGAAATAACCTAGAAGCTACGTTTTCAACGCGCACATCTTTTCTAACGTGTTTTTTCGGCATTTTTTCATAAATTAGCTACTGTGATATCAAAACTTTTGATGTACGCTTTTTAAGGATTTTTTTTGATTCTAATATGTAATCTTGTGTGCCATTTAGTTACGGGATTATTTTCCTATTGTGATTTCTGTCTTGATCTAAAAAAATGCACCATATTAGTACAGATTGAAAAATTGCAAGTAGGGTTCAATATGATCTTAAAAATGCTATTAAAAGAATTTGTAGTTGAGCGATTAAGGATGAAATCAATTTAGATTTGATTACTTTTAATTTCGAATATTATAAAGCATATATAGATACCTTGGAAGCGTCAGTATCTGCATTAAAATTAAAAACCTTCCTCTATGCTCAGAAACCATTAAATATACTATCATTTTACTGAAAACTCAATCAAAGATACTACCCACCCTAACAGAAATATATGAAGCATTCTATAGAACTAAAAAACAACATCATACCCATCGTAATCATTGCAGGACTCTTTTTTATCTTCGGGTTTGTGACATGGATAAACGGAGCATTGATTCCTTTTATGAAAACCATTAACGAGCTAACAGATGCGCAATCTTATTTAGTAGCATCTGCATCTTATATATCTTTTGTTATTATGGCCCTCCCGGCTTCTTGGATTTTGAATAAAATAGGCTACAAAAAAGGGATGTCTCTAGGCTTAGTAATTATGGGAATAGGTGCATTGGTGTTTATACCAGCTGCGGAAGCTAGAACGTATTGGTTTTTTTTAACAGGAATTTTTATTCAAGGGGTTGGTATGACCCTTCTACAAACAGCTGCCAATCCATATATTACAATTTTAGGCCCTATGGAAAGTGGCGCAAAGCGAATAGCCATCATGGGAATAGCTAATAAAACAGCAGGAGCGTTAGGGTCCTTAATTTTTGGAGCGTTGCTATTGTCTGGCATCGATCAAACAAAAGAAAAATTAACAGGAGCAACTTTAGAAGAAAAAAACATACTATTAGACACGATGGCAGACAGTGTGTTTATGCCTTATTTAATCATGGCAATTGTGCTGTTTTTGTTGGGAATATTGATTAGAAAGGCTCCATTACCAGATGTTGAAGCAGAAGAAGCTGCAGAAACAGAAGAAGGTGAAAGTAAAAAAACAAGCATTTTTCAATTCCCTAATTTATGGCTAGGTGTCTTGGCATTATTCGTTTATGTAGGTGCTGAAGTTATTGCAGGAGACACTATTATTGCGTACGGTATATCATTAGGTTTTACCGGTGAAGAAGCCAAATATTTCACGACGTACACCTTATTAGCAATGGTAGCAACCTATGCTTTAGGTGTCTTTTTAATCCCTAAATACCTCAAGCAAAAAACAGCATTAATGGCCAGTGCCTTTCTAGGAATTATATTTAGTACCTGCATACTAAACACGACAGGGTATCTTTCTGTTTTATTTGTTGCAGCCCTAGGAGTTGCAAATGCGTTGGTTTGGCCAGCAATCTGGCCGCTTACATTAGAAGGCTTAGGAAAATTTACTAAAACAGCATCGGCATTATTAATTATGGCTATTTCTGGTGGAGCGATTCTACCACTGTTGTATGGAAAAATAATAGACGCAAAAAAATACGAATTAATTACAGAAGGCATTCAAGAAGCCGATGCAATTGCATCTGCATCAACAAGTAGTTACTGGATTTTAATTCCGTGCTACGCTATAATTCTCTTCTTTTCGATTTGGGGACATACCTTTAAAAGCTGGACGAAGAATAAAGTGACCTAATTTCAATTTAAAAGAGATCCTTCTATTAAAGGAGGATTAAACGTACCGTAACAGTATTTAAAAACAACCCTAAAAACCAATCTCAAAAAGAAGGCATGCCTTCTTAAAGACCAGATAGCAGGCATTTTTAAAACGAGTAGAAGATAAAAACATAGCGCAGATCTCCTTTATTATGATGTAAACCCTATTATAGGGTAAAATACTCAAGGCAACCCGCGTCTTACGGTGTTTTCAAAACATAAAGGTTTTTAAAATTAGTGGCCATAGACCGTGTGTCTGTTTTTTTTTATTTTTAAATTTACCTTAAAATATTACACTTGAAAAACACTGTTTCTTTTTTACATAAAAAAATTGAGGATAAATCAATACTTTGGTCTGCACCTGAGAATCAATATTTAGTGCTAGAAAATACTACAGCGACTGCTGTCAAAAAACTTTATAACGGAGAGAGCGTCACTGCTATTTCAAAAGATATCTCCGCAAAGCTATCACTGCCAATTAAAGAGTGTACTGCCTTTGTTTTAGAATTACAACAGCGTTTTATAACCCCTGTTAAACAAGAGGGTCTGCAGAAGTCTAAAAATTTAAAAAACATAACAGTTCCAGAGTTCCTAGCGGTACAAAAATTTTATAAAATAAATGACACTGTTATAAGAGTTTCTTTTAAAAGTGAGGCAGCATGTTTCTTAGTGCACCCTAAGTTTGAGCACCTGGAAGTACCCCAAACAAAATACAATACGTGCTTTAAGGTATTCATAGAAGAAAGTAGTATTTTCTTAGCTGTAAATGACACTATAATAGACTCTTGGACTACCGATAAAATTCATTTTTTTCAAGGAAAATTTTCTATGGAACTCATCCAGAAAATTCACAAAAAAGAAGAAGACAAATGGATGGGTGTATTTCATGCCTCTGCTGTTTCAAACGGAAAGAAAGCAATGCTCTTTTTAGGAGACTCTGGTAATGGTAAAAGTACCTCGTTGGCACTTTTACAAGCAAACGGTTTTAATTGTATTGCAGATGATTTTGTGCCTGTTGCTATAGAAAACCAAGAAGTGTATCGTTTTCCAGCAGGAATTTCAGTGAAAAAAAACAGCTTAGAAACATTACTTCCTTTCTATCCAGAATTAAAAGATGCTACAGAGTTTGACTTTAAAGACTTGCATAAAATTGTGCGGTATATAAAACCTAACAATACCGATGTATCACCCCATTTACCTTGTAGCGATTTAGTATTTATAAAATACACAAAGAACGTTGCTACATCTTGTAATAAGATTTCCAAGATTGATGCTTTTCAACAGCTTGTTCCAGACTCGTGGTTGTCTCCAAGAAAAGAAAATGCGCAGGTGTTTTTAGATTGGTTTGAGCACTTAAATTGCTACCAACTTATCTATTCAAATACAGACCAAATGGTTGCAGAGGTATCCAAACTCTTTACCGATGGACTATAAAAAATTACTTTATTTTGTGGCCACTTGTTTGACAATTTCTTTAGAAGAAAAAAACAAACAAGCCATAGAGAAACAGCTAAAAGTACTAAAACTAACAGATAACCAACCATTTTGGGAAGCTGTTGTACAAGTAAGCACAAGTCATTATGTCTTTCCAGCATTGTTTTGTGCGTTAAAACGTGAAGGTTTTTTAAAATATCTACCTCAGGAATTGGTGAATTATATGGAGCATACGACCCATTTAAATCAAGAAAGAAACGAACAAATAATTACACAAGCAAAAAAGTTAAATGCCTTTTTATTGGCTCATGACATTACCCCAATCTTCATAAAAGGAACAGGAAACTTGTTAGCCGGGCTTTACTCTGATATTGCAGAACGAATGCTAGGAGATATTGACTTTCTTTTTTCAAAAGAAGATTATACTAAAGCAATCCCATTATTGAAAGATAAAGGGTACCATAAAATAGAACATAAAAATGAGTTTTTATCTCCCTGGAGTAAGCATTACCCAAGACTTATCAAAGAAGATGAAATTGCACCAATAGAGATCCACAATGTTCTTTTAATAGAGGAGTATCGGGATGAATTCAACTATAGCTTTGTTAAAAAAGACGTCCAAATTATAAATGGTGTCTCCGTATTAAGCTATGCTAACAAATTAAATTTATCCATACTTGCCTGCCAAATAAATGACGATAGATTTTATTACAGAACCATTAGTTTAAGGAATGCCTATGATGTTTTTTTACTGTCTAAAAAAACCTCAGCAAAAAATGCTGTTAGCACATTAAGCAAACTAATGCACCCAGCAAACTGTTTTTTGGCAACTTGCTATGAGGTTTTTAACAAAATAGCTGGTTTAGAATACCACAAAAACAAAAAAACAACGGCCTACATAGATACATTTAAAAGCCAATTTATACACCCAAAAAATACAAGGAGAAGGCACTATATGATCAAAAAATATCTAGTGGTGAAAATAAGTGCAACCTTAATCTACAAATGTATTATCTACAAAGAATATGGTGTTTGGTTATTTCACTATATAACTGACATTAACAGTTGGAAAAAACAATTTAAAAAACAAGGTTAAAAATGTCACAGTACAGTAGCTGTGGTTTTGTTTTATTCTTGTAACAGTAAACCCAAGAACTATACTGTGACACTTATAATGTGTTGTCTATAAAATGTCTTACTCTACAAAAGAAATATTTTTGAACTATGAAAAATAGAAAGCTAAAGAATAGTGAATTAGGAAGGATTACTCCTGAAAACTTTAAGGAATCAGAAAAAACACCCCTCATTATTATCTTAGACAACATACGGAGTTTAAATAATATTGGATCTGTTTTTAGAACCGCAGATGCCTTCTTAATTGAAAAGATATACCTATGTGGTATTACAGCACAACCTCCTCATAAAGACATTCAAAAAACGGCATTAGGCGCAACAGATAGTGTGCTCTGGGAATATGCAGAAAGCACAATGGCCGTTGTGAGAAAATTAAAAAATGAAGGCGTTTATGTTGCTAGTATAGAGCAAGCAGAAAATGCTATTTCATTAGAGAGTTTTCATACTAAATCTCATCAAAAATACGCTGTTATTCTGGGGCACGAAGTAAAAGGAGTGCAACAAGAAATAGTAAGTGCTAGTGATGTCGTGATTGAAATACCACAATATGGAACCAAGCACTCCTTAAACATTTCTGTAAGTTGCGGTGTGGTTGTTTGGGATTTATTCTGTAAAATAAGAAGATAACATCTCGCCTAGCCTTTTTACTAAATCCCTAAGATTTGATTAAGAATCAAAACATAGTCTTTTCTGTTTTTTACAAAATCTAGCTCAGATATATCTATTATCTTAATGGTATCGCTGTGTTGATTTTTAATAAACTCAAGATACCCATCATTAATTTTTTGTAAGTAGCTTGCTTCAATCCCTTTTTCAAAACTGCGCCCCCGCTTTTTGATATTTTCTAAAAGGCGTTCCGTGTTTTGATAGAGATACACGTAAACATCAGGTTTAGGCAACTCTTTGTGCATGAGATGGAATAATTTTTTATACAAATTGTACTCTTCCTCCTGTAATGTAACCTTTGCGAATATAAGTGACTTGTACGCGTCATAATCTGCAACTACACATTCATTAAATAAATTAAATTGTGTGATGTCTTCTAATAGCTGCTGATAGCGATCTGCCAAAAAAGACATCTCTAGCGGGAAGGCATAGCGCTGTTGATCTTCATAAAACTTAGGCAAAAAAGGATTGTCTTTAAAACGCTCTAAAATAAGCTTCGCATTAAAGTCTCTTGACAACATATGACACAAGCTTGTTTTTCCAGCCCCAATATTTCCTTCAATTGCGATATAATTTAACCTTGAGAAGTCATACTTTTTTTGTGGATTGGCGACCTCTCTTGATTGTTTTTCAATGACACTATTATCTCTCGTTTCTGAAAGGAGGGTTGCTAGTGTTTTTTGAAGAACAGGGTGCACCAACTCACCAATAAGATCTACCAAAGGTTGTAATACAAATTTTCGGTGCTGAATTTCAGGGTGTGGCACCTGCAAATGCACTTCATTAATTATAGCATCATTATAAAGTAAAATATCAATGTCAAT
>JBLHII010000107.1:0-6289 GCA_047616265.1 Minisyncoccia bacterium | reverse complement strand
ATTTACCGCCATGAAAAATGCAATAAACAAAATAGCTGTCCTTACAAGTGGAGGTGATGCTCCAGGAATGAATGCTGCTATTAGGGCTGTAGTTCGTTCGTGCGTATATCATAAAGTAGCATGTGTGGGAGTTTTTAGAGGATATGAAGGATTGATTGAAGGAAAGTTTAAACCCCTGGACGCACGTTCTGTAAAAAACATTATAAATAGAGGTGGAACCTTTTTGAAATCTGCGAGATCTAAAGAGTTTAGAACCAAAGAAGGAAGAAAAAAAGCATATCAACATCTTAAGGAACAAAATATTGACGCCCTTGTTGTTATTGGTGGTGATGGAACGTTTAAGGGTGCCATTGTTTTTAATAAAGAATTTGACTTTCCAATTGTTGGTATTCCTGGCACCATTGACAATGATATTAATGGTACAGACTTCACCATTGGTTATGACACAGCTTTAAACACTGTAGTTGAAGCAATCGATAAAATTAGAGACACAGCAAACTCACATAGTCGCTTATTTTTAATAGAAGTGATGGGTCGTGATGCAGGGCATATAGCATTAAATGCTGGTATTGGCGCGGGTGCTGAAGAAATATTAATCCCAGAATTAAACATGGGAAAAGAACGATTGCTAGCTTCTTTAAAACGAAGTAAAAAATCTGGTAAATCCAGTAGTATTGTTGTTGTTGCAGAAGGAGATCAAATAGGGAAAAATATTTTTGGCCTTGCAGAATATATCCAAGAAAACCTTGAAGACTATGAATGTAAAGTAACAGTATTAGGTCACATACAACGAGGAGGGGCACCAAGTTGTCATGATAGAGTATTAGCAAGTAGGCTTGGTGTAGGCGCTATAGATGCTTTGTTGAGGGGTGAGCGTGACGTAATGATAGGGGTCGTTCACAATAAAGTAGTTTCTGTTGGTTTTGAAAAATCTTTAGAAGGCTCAAGTAAAACTGATACAGACTTAATTCGAGTTGCAGATATAATATCCATATAAAAAATTAAAAAATTTAAAGCATCTTTTGATGTGAAATAAACACGTATGAAAACAAAAATTGCAATAAACGGTTTTGGCCGTATTGGTCGAATCGCTTTTAGAATCGCATCACAAAATCCAAATATTGAAGTAGTAGCAGTAAATGATTTGCTTGATGTAGATCATCTTGCGTATCTTTTAAAATATGATTCAGTTCATGGAACATATGCTGGCAGTGTCGCTGTTGAAAACGGTAATCTAGTAGTAGATGGTCATCATGTTAGAGTTACCGCAGAAAGAAATCCAGAACTTTTAAAATGGGATGCAGTAGACGCTTCAATTGTATTAGACTGTACGGGTATTTTTACAGACTTAAACACGGCCGACGCACATATAAAAGCAGGAGCTAAAAAAGTTGTAATATCTGCACCTTCTAAAACAGCACCTATGTTTGTAATGGGTGTAAATCACCTTGATGTAAAAGCAACAGATACGATTATTTCAAATGCATCTTGTACCACCAATTGTTTGGCACCATTAGCAAAAATAATCGATGATAATCTTGAGATTGTAGAGGGACTAATGACTACTGTTCATGCTTTAACAGCCACACAAGCAACCGTAGACCAACCTTCTCCAAAAAACTATAGAATGGGAAGAAGTGGTGTTAATAATATAATTCCGTCTAGTACAGGTGCGGCAGTTGCTGTGACTAAGGTAATCCCTAACCTTTCAGGAAAACTTACGGGAATGTCCTTTAGAGTTCCAACTGTAGATGTTTCTGTAGTAGATTTAACGGTTAGAACAAAAAAAGCGGCTAGTTATGAGGAAATCAAAAAACTCTTTAAAGAGGCTTCTGAAGGAGCCTATAAAGGCGTAGTATCATACACAGAAGACCAAGTAGTTTCACAAGATTTTGTAGGGAGCACACATACGTGTAACTTTGATGCAGAAGCAGGGATCGCACTTAATGACCATTTTTTCAAATTGATAGCTTGGTATGACAATGAATATGGTTATTCTGCAAAATTAATCGAATTAGCTACACACGTAGCAAGTCTATAAATTATGATTTTAATAACAGACGGTGGTTCAACAAAATGTGATTGGATATTATTAGACGCTCATGGTGAGGTGGTTTTAAAAACCCGAACGGTTGGTTTAAATCCTGCAGTAGTGCACGGAGAAGAACTTCATATAAGGATTGCCGCAAATACAGAGCTGCAACCGTATCATGATCTTGTAACGCGCCTAGATTTTTATGGTGCTGGTTGTGGTACAGAAAAACCTTCATTGCTACTTAAGAATGTATTGGAGGATATTTTCCCAAAAGCATGTGTTGATGTTCAGGAAGATACCATCGCTGCTGTTTATGCTGCAACGACAAAACCTGGTATTGTATGTATTTTGGGTACAGGATCTAATAGTAGTTATTTTGATGGTACTAAAGTACACCAAAGTGCCGTTTCGTTAGGCTATAGTTTAATGGATGAAGCGAGTGGTAATTACTTTGGAAAACGGTTGTTACGAGATTATTTTTACAATAGAATGCCAGCCGTTTTAAAAACAGAATTTGCAAGAAGATTTGACCTTACACCAGATGTTATAAAATACAATGTCTATAAACAAGAGAACCCTAATATGTATTTAGCCTCTTTTGCAGAATTTATATTTAACCCAGGAGCTTCAAGACCTATTAATGCTATAGAAATAAATGGTTATTTCTATAAATTAATTAGTGAAGGTATTAACAATTTTATTGAATGTAGGGTGTTGTGTTTTAAAGAAGCCCAGCATGTCCCCATCCATTTTATTGGTAGTATAGCTCACTTTAGTGAAGATATTATTAGAGATTGTATGCAACCATACCATCTATGTCTTGGAACCATTATTCGCAGACCTATTGATGGACTTATTGAATATTACAGGAATCATATAATAAAATAACTTCCTACTCATTACCTTGCAAAAGCATTAACTGTTACAGATCAATATGGCATTCCCAAAAATAAATCCTACAACTACCAAAGCTTGGAGCACGCTAGAACAGCATTATACTGCAATGCGTACTGTTAAAATGCAAGATTTATTTGCAAATGAAACACATAGAAAAGAGCGAATGACCTTGGAAACAGATCTGGTTTCATTAGATTTTTCAAAAAACAGAATAACTTCAGAGACCCTAGATTTGTTACAATCACTAGCTGAAGAAACAAAATTGGATGAAGCTATTAACGCTCAATTTAATGGGGAGGTTATTAATGAAACAGAAGACAGACAAGTTCTTCATACTGCATTGCGGAATTTTGATGCTATGAAACCTGAGGTGAATGCTACCTTGTCTAAAATGAAGGAGTTTTCTGAAGCAATTATTCAAGGAACACACAAAGGGTTTACAGGAAGAACAATTACAGATATTGTTAATATAGGTATCGGAGGAAGTGATTTAGGTCCTGCCATGGTAACGGAAGCACTTAGTTATTATAAAAATCACCTAACGGTTCATTACATATCAAATGTAGATGGAGATCATGTTTCTGAGATACTTAAAAAACTAGATCCAGAAACAACCCTTTTTATTATAGTAAGTAAAACGTTTACAACACAAGAAACCCTTACCAATGCAAACACTATTCGGGAATGGTTTGTGCAAGAGGCTGGAGAAAAAGCAATAGAAAATCATTTTGTTGCTGTATCTACCAATCTTGCTGCTGTAGCTGCATATGGTATACTACCTCAAAACACATTTACTATGTGGAATTGGGTAGGTGGAAGGTTTTCTTTGTGGAGTGCTGTAGGTCTTTCAACATGTTGTGCTATTGGATATGTTCATTTTGAGCAACTATTGAAAGGTGCTCATAAAATGGATATCCATTTTAAAAACACCCCTTTTTCAGAGAATATTCCGGTTCTTTTAGGGCTATTGTCTATCTGGTATGCCAATTTTTTTAAAGCAGAAACAGAAGCTGTATTGCCTTACACGCAATACCTTTCTAAGTTTGTAGATTATCTGCAACAAGCTTCTATGGAAAGCAATGGTAAATCTGTCGATAGAAATGGAACTCCGGTAACTTATCAAACAGGACCTGTTGTTTGGGGTAATACAGGAACCAATGCACAGCACGCATTTATACAATTATTACACCAAGGAACACTTCTAATACCAACAGATTTTATTTTGTGTACTCATTCTTTACACGGTAAAAAAAAGCATCAAGATATTTTAACGGCTAATTGTCTTGCACAAACAGAGGCTTTGTTGATGGGGACCTATGGTGAAGATGTTTCTAACCCGTATCAAGTGTTTCAAGGAAACAAGCCGTCAAACCTGTTAAAACTAGATAGATTAACTCCAGAAAGTTTAGGAACTTTAATAGCGATGTATGAGCATAAAATATTTGTTCAAGGGGCTATATTAAACATTTATAGTTTTGACCAATTTGGTGTTGAACTCGGTAAAAAAATGGCAAACAAACATTTAGTCTCTCTATAGTAGCTTTCTAAATTACTTTTTTTCATTAAAAATAAGATTCAAAACACAAACTTTAACAAAATACCCTGTATTGTAACCATTTGTTTTTTAGTATTTTTGAATGTATACTAAAACGCATATGATTATTATGAAAAATAGCACACTATTATTTGTTGTTATAGCTTTGCTTGCTGTTACCAATTTATTTTCACAAAGCTTTGCTGAACGTCAAGGTATCATACAGAATTATGATCAAGAAGCTTTGACTTTACTTGAGGCTGAGTTAAGGCAAGATTTTGAAACCAACCAAAGAATCGCCTTTGATTTGGCTGCTCAAAAAGGATGGGAAACTGAAATGACACTACCAAACGGCGGTAGCGCATTATTAGTTGGGGTCTTTGATGACGGTACGCCAAAATACTATACCACAGATAACCGTGAAGGTGCTATTACAACCAGAACAGATAGAGTGCACACGGGTGGTCTTGCAGGGTTAGCCCTTAACGGAGAGGACATGATCGCTGGTATTTGGGATGGAGGTCTTGTGCGCGAAAGCCATAACTTATTAGAGGGAAGGGCGGTACAAATAGATAACCCAGGAAGTATAAGTGATCATGCTACTCATGTATCTGGTACCATGATTGGTTCAGGAACTCAAATTAATGGCCAGGCTAAAGGAATGGCTCCTTTTGCAGAATTACTTGCCTATGATTTTGGCTCAGATGAACCAGAGATGACAAGTGCTGCTGCAAATGGATTACTTCTTTCTAACCATAGTTATGGTATTGCAAGTAGTAATGTACCTCTTTGGTATATTGGCTATTATGACAGTAATGCAAGAAATATAGATAGAATAGTATACAATGCACCTTATTATTTACCAATTTGTTCTGCAGGAAATGACCGTCAATCTGGAGAAAATACAGCAGATGGAGGCTATGATTATCTTACAGATAAAAGTGTAGCAAAAAATAACATTGTAGTGGCGGCTACCTTTGAGGTTTTAAATTATGAAGATGCTGGAGATGTATTTATGTCTAGTTTTAGTAGCTGGGGACCCACAGATGATGGGCGTATCAAGCCCGATATTTCTGCAAAAGGAGTAAACATGTTGTCTTCTACAGGAGGAACAAACAACGCATATTCAAATTTTAGTGGTACATCAATGGCAGCACCTAATGTTTCTGGAAGTTTGATTTTACTACAACAACACTATAACAATTTAAATGGGGCCTTTATGTTGGCCTCTACTTTAAGAGCATTGGCTTTGCATACTGTAGATGAAGCTGGAAATGCAGCAGGTCCAGATTATAGATTTGGTTGGGGCTTATTAAATACCCAGCGTGCCGCCGAGCTTATTTCTCAGGACAGTACGGAGAGTCTAATTATTACAGATACCCTAAATGCGAATGATGTGTATACATATACCTTTAAATCTGACGGTACACAAGATATCGCTGCAACTATAGCCTGGACAGATCCAGCTGCAGAGACTCTACCAGGGGGGAATGAAGACTTAGCTACGCCAAGTTTAATGAATGATCTTGATTTAAGAATTTCTCACGATGGAGGTACTACGTTTATGCCTTGGATTCTAGATGTTGCTGCGCCAAGCGCTGCTGCAACGACTGGAGATAATGTAGTAGACAATGTAGAAAAGATTGAAATTACGGCTCCATTAGCAGGAGAATATGTTGTTCGTGTATCTCATAAAGGGCAAATACTTGTTGATGACATTCAAGTTTTTTCTTTGATTATAAGTGGTATTCAAGACGAGAGTTTTATGGTTTCAACTACCAACGGAAATGTACTTACCTGTCCAGAATTAGAGACAGCAACAT
>JBLHII010000106.1:0-6317 GCA_047616265.1 Minisyncoccia bacterium | reverse complement strand
ATTTTCTCTAGAGAAGTTTTAGCAATGATAGAGAAAGGTGATTCAAATTGGGAGCAAATGTTGCCTGAGGGGGTTGCAGATATTATTAAGGAAAAAGAATTATTTAACTATCGTACAGAAAAGCATTCCGTTTAAAATAATAATATTGAATTCAATATTGCGCCCAATATCAAAAAACTGACAATCAATTTTTTGATATTGAAATTTAACTAGAAGCATTAAGAGATCCTATCGTTTTCAAGAATTTGTTCCGCGTGGGCTTTTGTTTTTACTTTGTCTATCACACGCTCCACTACCCCATTATGAACCAAAAATGTTTTACGATGAATACCATCGTATTCACGACCCATAAACTTTTTTGGACCCCATACCCCAAAGGCGTTAATAACGTCTTTTTGTATGTCTGCAAGTAACGGGAATGGAAATTCATATTTATTTCTAAAATTAGATTGCTTCTTTTCTGTATCTGGGCTTACACCCAACAACTCATAGCCTTTATCTTGTAATGCTTTGTAATGGTCTCTTAAATTACAAGCCTCTGTCGTGCATCCTGGTGTACTTGCTGCAGGGTAGAAAAAGACAATAACTTTTTTATCTTGATAGTCCTGCATTGATATAGAGTTTCCATCTTGATCATTAACAGTGAAATTTGGAACCTTGTCTCCTACATTAAGTGTATTCATTCTTGTAAATTTGTATTTGTTATTCGAAGTATGTCGTTTTATGCATGTATAAGACACTAGAACGTTTAAATGAACGTTTCATTCAATGTGCTTTATGTAAATTTAAACCAAATGATTAAACAAGAAAAGGTACTCTTTGTTATAAAAACGTTAAAAGAATTATATCCAGAAATTCCTATCCCTCTTGATCATAAAGATCCATACACACTTCTTATTGCGGTATTGCTATCTGCTCAAAGTACAGATGTGCGAGTCAATAAAATTACGCCCTTATTATTTAAAGAGGCTGATAACCCACATGATATGATTAAACTTTCTATTGAAGAAATTAGAGAAATCATAAAACCCGTAGGGCTTTCTCCTATGAAAGCAAAAGGAATTTATGGCCTCTCTCATATCTTAATTAATAAACACAATGGTCAAGTGCCAAATGATTTAGAAGCGCTAGAAGAGCTACCTGCTGTAGGGCATAAAACTGCAAGTGTGGTGATTTCACAAGCCTTTGGTGTACCTGCTTTTCCTGTTGACACACATATTCACAGACTTTTATATCGTTGGGGGTTCACTAATGGAAAGAATGTGGTGCAAACAGAGCGGGACGCTAAAAGACTTTTCCCTGAAGATATCTGGAATGACCTTCATCTTCAAATAATATGGTATGGCCGTCAATATTGTCAAGCTAGAGGCTGGGATATAGAAAAAGATATTATTACAAAAACCATTGGCAGAAAAACGGTACTTACCGAATATTACAAAAAAAAGAAAAAATAAGGCTAGCTATTTTATTTTCTATACTTTCTTTTTTGTACGAAAAAATTGACGAAAATGAACAAAAAAAATCCCGAAATATTAATTTCGGGATTTTTAAATTTAATTTAAAACCGCTTCAAACCTAAGTTTTTTATAGGCTACAATTCGTAAAGCCTTAGAATAATCTAGAAGAAACTTAATTGTTTCGTCGGTTGGAACTGTATTTTGATTCACACGTTCCGAGCGTGAAGATCTTGAGTACATTTTTTGCATACAATGGTGTTTTAGAGGTTATTGATACCAATTAACGATGCAAAATCTTATTTATTGTGTCAATCTGTCAACACAATGTTATGTTTATCAATAACTTTACGTAAATTAATGAGTGCATAACGCATTCTACCTAAAGCAGTATTTATACTAACTCCAGTTTGCTCGCTTATTTCCTTAAAACTCATATCTCTGTAAATACGCATTAATAAGACCTCCCGTTGATCTTCTGGAAGCTCATCAACAAGACGTCGAACATCAGAGGCTACCTGACCTTTAATAATAGTGTTTTCTGCATTTAAAGCGCTATCAGAAAGCACCGAGAAGATATTAAAATCTGTGTTATTTTCAAACTTAGGCATGCGATTGTTCTTTCTGAAGTGATCAATAACTAAGTTGTGAGAAATACGCATTACCCAAGGTAAAAACTTACCTTCTTCATTATACTTTCCCTTTTTCAAGGAATTGATAACTTTAATAAATGTGTCTTGAAAAACATCTTCAGTAACATCTCTATCAAAAACCTTTGAATAGATAAAACTATAAATCCTTTGCTTGTGTCGTGTAATGAGGGTAGAAAGAGCGGACTCGTTTCCTTGTAGGTACATGGTTACTAAAACTGCATCTGTAGATTTGCTTTTTTTCATATCAATACTTTTAATGTGAACAACTATTAAATAGGGCCAATTAGTTGTTATAATAAAATTAAAAAAAGTAATAATATGCTATAGGCAGTGGTTTTAGTTTGCGTGAATGTAAAGGGTAAATATAAGTACAATATGTTTACAATTCAAAACAAAATGGGCGTTATTATTAAAAAAAACTTAAAACTCCTCGCAATGTGTTAGACAAATAGCAAAATGTTATCTTTGTAAAAACCCCTATTTAACAAGGCTTCACATTGAAAACAGAATTACTAGACCCAAAAGAAAACATCATCATAAAAGGTGCTAAGTTACACAACCTCAAAAACATAGATGTTGTTATTCCTCGCAATAAACTAGTTGTAATCACTGGGCTTTCTGGTAGTGGAAAATCAAGTCTAGCCTTTGACACCTTGTATGCAGAAGGACAGAGAAGGTATGTAGAAAGTCTTTCTAGTTATGCAAGACAGTTCCTTGGCAGACTTAACAAACCCAAGGTAGACAGTATTAAAGGAATTTCTCCAGCTATTGCAATTGAACAAAAAGTAAATGCAACCAACCCAAGGTCTACCGTTGGTACCTCAACAGAAATTTATGATTATTTAAAATTACTATTCGCTCGCATTGGTAAAACGTATTCTCCTTTAAGTGGTGAAGAAGTAAAAAAAGATTCCGTCTCCGATGTAATAAAATACATCAAAACATTTCCTATAGGAACTAAATTGCTCCTCCTATCTCCATTGGCCTTAGAAGAAGGTAGAACCATAGAGAATAAGACGAAAGCATTAGCCCAACAAGGGTTTGCTCGTGTAAAACTAGATGACACCGTAGTACGTATAGATGAATTAAAAGAAAATGTATTGCCTAAAAGCATCCAACTGGTGATTGACCGGGTAATCACCAAAGAGGATGAGGATTTTTACAACCGTCTTGCAGATGCTGTTCAAATGGCTTTTTATGAAGGAAAGGGAACTTTATTTATAGAACAGCTTGAAAACAATACCATTTCGGAATTTAACAATCGTTTTGAGCGTGATGGCATGTCTTTTACTGAGCCTAATGTGCACTTATTTAGCTTCAACAATCCTTTTGGAGCTTGCCCAACCTGTGAAGGCTACGGAGATGTAGTTGGTGTAGACAAAGACTTAGTAATCCCAAACACTGCCTTATCCATTTATGAAAATGCTATTTTTCCATGGCGTGGAGACAGTATGGGATGGTATAGAGATCAATTAGTAAATAGCGCGTATACCTTTGACTTTCCGATCCATAAACCCTGGTTTGAACTCACAGAAGCTCAGCAACAATTAGTTTGGGATGGTAACAAACACTTTGAGGGGCTTCATAGCTTTTTTAAATACTTAGAAAGTAAGAGTTATAAAATACAAAATAGAGTGATGCTATCTCGGTATAGAGGTAAAACAAGCTGCACTACCTGCAATGGAAAAAGGCTTAGACCCGAAGTTAGGTATGTAAAGATTGCCAATACTTCTATTCAAGAGCTGGTTGCACTGCCACTAGAAGATTTGGCTCTCTTTTTCAAAGAGCTTACACTAGACAAACATGACGCGACTATTGCAAAACGCCTTCTTGTAGAAATCAACAACAGACTTTCTTTTTTAATGGATGTTGGGCTATCATACCTGACACTTAACAGAAAAAGCAATTCGCTATCTGGAGGGGAATCACAACGCATTAACTTAGCTACTTCCCTAGGGAGTAGTTTGGTTGGTTCTATGTATATTTTAGATGAACCTAGTATTGGTCTTCACCCAAAAGACACAGAGCGCCTTATTAAAGTATTAAAATCATTACGTGATCTAGGAAATACAGTAATCGTTGTAGAACACGATGAAGATATTATGAAAGCGGCAGATCACATTATCGATATTGGCCCAGAAGCAGGTACTTTTGGTGGTAACGTAGTTGCGATAGGAACCTACACAGAAATTTTAAAACAAGATTCACTTACAGCTGGGTACTTAAACGAAACCTTAAAAATTGAAGTTCCAAAAAAACGAAGAACTTTCACCAATGCAATTGAAATAAAGGGTGCACGTCAACACAATTTACAAAACATTAATGCAACATTTCCAATAGGATTATTTACAGCAGTGACAGGGGTTTCTGGTAGCGGAAAGAGCACTTTGGTAAAGAAAATATTATATCCTGCTTTACAGAGAGAAATTAGCGGTTTTGGCGATAAGCCTGGACAGTTTTCTAGTTTAGAAGGCGATTTCTCGAATATTAATAATGTAGAGTTTATTGATCAAAACCCAATTGGGCGTTCTAGTAGATCAAACCCGGTTACCTATATTAAAGCCTACGATGATATACGCAGCCTATTTGCAAAACAGAAATTAAGTGATATTCGAGGCTACAAAACAAAACACTTTAGTTTTAATGTAGATGGTGGTAGGTGCGAAAACTGCAAAGGAGAAGGTGAGATCACTATTGAGATGCAATTCATGGCAGATGTGAATCTAGAATGTGATGTCTGTAATGGAAAGCGATTCAAAAAAGAAGTACTTGAGGTAAAGGTTGGAGATAAGAACATTGATGCTGTTTTATCTCTAACGGTAGATGATGCTATTCAATTCTTTAAAAGTCAAGAACAAAAAAGAATTGTAATAAAGCTACAACCCCTTCAAGATGTTGGTTTAGGCTATGTAAAACTAGGACAAAGCTCCTCTACGTTGTCTGGTGGTGAAGCGCAACGAATCAAGCTAGCTTCGTTCTTAGTGAAAGGAATTACCAAAGAAAAAACCCTATTTATATTTGATGAACCTACCACAGGTTTACACTTTCATGATATAAAAAAACTTTTAACCTCCTTTTACGCTTTACTAGATAAAGGCCACACACTTATTGTGGTAGAACACAATATAGACCTTATAAAATGCGCAGATTATATTATTGATTTAGGTCAAGATGGTGGTAGCAAGGGAGGGGAAATCATGGTGCAAGGTACTCCAGAAGCGGTAGTGAAAAACAAAAAATCATACACAGCTAAGTACCTCAAAGACAAACTATAGTCTTAGCGGATACTGTAACACCTCATTTCAAATTTATTATCTCCGATGCTATTTCTTTTTTAGCAAACCAAGCTTAAACACGTCAAAAAATTTTAGGACTGTATAATTTATTATATTCAATTACGCAAAATAGTGCTTGGCAAGTCAATGAAAAAGACCATTGCAGTACTTTTTCTGTTTTTGGCATGGTCTGTGTAATATCAAAAGGGTACAACGCTCGGTAGAGTCATTTAGCAAGTACAAAAAATACTCGTTATGAAAAAATTCAAAACATTGTTCCTATTTCTATGTGTCGGAATTACGGCAAATGCAACAAACCTTAATACTCAAGAGTCTTTTAATCAACCAAAATACGATGGTAAAGCATCTATTTTTATTGAAGACGGTGTAGAATTTTCTGTATTTCCTGATGGTCAATTTGACTTTGTATATGTAGGAGCAGAAAACAATGCTCAAATCACTCTTTCATCTCCAAGTGTATTTTTGAGTTTTAATTCTGGTCACGATTATGAAGCTTATGTTCAATATGATGAATACGGAGCAATTGTTCAAATAGAGGATGTACCGGTTTTTTATGATGAGTATGGAAGAATCATTCAAGCTGGAAAGGTAGATATTAGTTATAGAAACAGGCGTTTAGCTCGTGTTGGAGGCTTACGTATATTTTACAACAATTATGGCTATTATGAATACTGTACCGGATTTATAAATCCTTTCAACAGGTTTTACATATACCGTACATGGCATGCATATTACACGAGACCTGCATATAGCAACTGTATTGTTTGGGATGTTCCTTACAGAAGGTTCTATACACCCGTGCGCTATAGCTACTATAACCATGTAAGGTTTTATAACAATAGATATACTTCACCCTATGTTAACGCTAGAAGAAATTTTTACACACCAGGAAGTAGAATACATTACAGAAATGG
>JBLHII010000105.1:0-6371 GCA_047616265.1 Minisyncoccia bacterium | reverse complement strand
ATGATGTTTGGTCAAAATAGTGCACAATAAACTGCATAATTAGAGACCCTAATCCTTTTATTTTTTATTTAATAAGTACCGATAATCTTCCATGTCAAGTCCTCCTTGATAAATCTCTATAGAACGCCTAATTAATTTTGTAGCGGTTGCTTCAGTATATCCTAGGCCGATAGCATACCTTTCAATTAAAGCATGTTCTTCATCATCAATTTCATGATCTGCAAAAATCATTTCAAATAAATCATGCAACCGCTCTAGGCGTGTATCTTCATCATTAGGTGGATTGATTGGGAAATTTGAAGGGTTTTTTAATATGCGTTCATATGCTACCTCATCAATATCAAGTTTACGAGCAAAACGACGTAACATTTTTTCTTCTGTTGCTGTTAATACTCCATCAACACAAGCGATGTTAGTAATACTAGCAAAATGCCCTACATTACGTTTGTGTTCTCCGTTTTCAAATAAATTTGCAAATGACATAGTATAGAATTTAGACCACAAATATAAAATAAGTAGCTCTTAATTTAGAAGGAAGTAGTCAAATAATTTTATTTTACTTCTGAAATTTTAATGAATGAAACACCCGCTAAGAACAACAAACCACTTATAGGGCATTATCAATTATATGTTGCACTACTTCTGGGTTTAAAAGTGTAGAAATGTCTCCTAAATTGTCCGTTTCTTTTTCGGCAATCTTTCTTAGGATTCGGCGCATGATTTTTCCACTCCGTGTTTTAGGCAACCCTTGCGTAAATTGAATTTTATTCAGTTTTGCAATGGGCCCAATCTCCAAACTAATCATCCCATTTATCTCTTGACGTAATTCATCCTCGTTTTTACCTGCTGCATTTTTTAAGGTCAGATACCCATATAATGCTGTTCCTTTTATGTCATGAGAAAATCCAACTACAGCGCTTTCTGCTACCAAAGGATGTTGGTTAATAGCATCCTCAATAGGTGCTGTTCCTAAATTATGTCCAGAAACTATAATAACATCATCTACCCTTCCAGTAATTCTATAGTTTCCTTTAGCATCCCGCAAGGCGCCATCACCGGTAAAATAGACATTCTCAAAAGTAGAAAAATAGGTTTCTTTATAGCGTTGATGATTTCCATAGATTGTTCGTGCCATAGAGGGCCATGGATAACTAATGCATAACTTTCCTTGCGCTTCTGGATGTGTGACTTCTTGCCCTGCATCATCCATTAAAGCGAGTCTAATTCCTGGCAACGGTTTGGTGGCATAGGTTGGTATTGCCTTTGTTATACCTGGCAAAGAAGTAATCATAATACCGCCTGTTTCTGTTTGCCACCAAGTATCTACAATTGGGGCATTGTTTTTCCCGATATGATCATCATACCAATGCCAAGCCTCTTCGTTTATCGGTTCTCCAACAGTACCTAATACTTTTAAGGAAGATAGGTCATGTTTCTCTACAAGGGCTAAAGACTCTTTAGCTAGAGCTCTTATCGCTGTAGGTGCTGTATAGAATTGATTGACCTTGTGTTTTGCAACGACCTCCCAAAAACGTCCTGCATCAGGATATGTTGGGACGCCTTCAAACATCAAAGAGGTCGCTCCATTGGCCAAAGGGCCATATACAATATAACTGTGGCCCGTAACCCAACCGATATCTGCGGTACACCAATACACGTCATCTTCTTGGTATTGAAACACGTTTTGAAATGAGAATGCACTGTAAACCATGTACCCTGCAGTAGTATGGACCATTCCTTTGGGTTTTCCTGTTGAGCCAGAGGTGTATAAAATAAACAATGGGTCTTCTGCGTCCATGACTTCTGGGGCGCATATTTCAGGGGCTAATGCCAGCAATGGTTCCATCCAATAATCACGATCTGCTACTAAGGTTATTTCCGAAGCTATTCTTTGAACGACCAAAACAGTTGTAACTCCCTTACAATCTAACAAAGCGACATCAACAATGCCTTTTAGGTCTATCGTTTTAGCCCCTCTATAAGAACCATCACTGGTAATTACCATTTTGCAATCGCAATCATTAATACGGGTGGCTAATGCTGTTGATGAAAACCCTGCAAATACCACAGAATGAACCGCTCCTATGCGTGCACAAGCAAGTACAGCAATTGCCAGTTCTGGAATCATAGGTAAATACAAACACACACGATCTCCTTTTTGAATGCCTTTGCTCCTCAGTACATTTGCCATCTTACAAACACGCGTATGAAGCTCTTGGTAACTAATTGGTATTGAAGGTGCCGTTGGATCATTTGGCTCAAAAAGTAAGGCTGTTTTTGATCCTCGAGTGGCCAAATGCCTATCTATACAATTTACTGTAATGTTTAATTTAGCACCCCTAAACCAGGTTACTTTTGGAATGGATAAGTCATGTTCCAATACGGTATCCCACGGCTTCATCCATTCAAAATTTTCACGGGCAATCGAATCCCAAAAAGCACTTGGAGATGTTTCTGCTTCTCGACATGCTTCTGTATATGCCTCAGGAGATTGAATGTGATAGTGGTTTTTCATTTACTGTGATTTTAAAAATAGAAAGGTACATGTTTTTTTAAATTTTAATCTTTTACATTGAAAATGAGTCCCGCTATTTTAGTGTAACTTGAAGCCGTATATTCGTTTTAAAAAACCCAAACTTTTGAAAAAATTACTACAGGTGCTCAATATTGTATTTTTTGTTAGCACTATTTACATAAATTATGCTTCTAGCGCCGGAGTATTTAACAACACGACGCAAGCCTCTATAAGTGCCAAATACCAAACTCTTTTTACTCCAGCAAGCTATGCTTTTTCTATTTGGGGTATTATTTACATCTTGCTTTTAGGATTTATTATATACCAATCTAGGAGTCTTTTTGTAAAAGTGCGCGACGATGCGTTTGTACAGAAAACAGGGTGGTGGTTTATTTTAAGCTGTACTACAAACAGTCTTTGGTGTTACTTGTTTGTTTCTGACTATATCCTCCTATCAACCATCGTTATTTTCTTTATTTTATATTGCTTACTTCAAATTATAATAAGAAACAGCATGGAGCTTGGGGACGCACCTCTTTCAACCATCGCTTTTTTATGGTGGCCATTTGTTATTTATAGCGGTTGGCTCACGGTAGCTTGTATCGCAAACGTTACTATTTACCTCACTAAAATTGGCTGGGATGGCTGGGGTATTTCACCCCAACAATGGACGCTATTTATGATCGGTGTTGCCACCTCTGTAAACCTAGTTATAACTTGGACACGAAACATGCGTGAATTTGCCTTGGTTGGTGCATGGGGCCTTGTCGCTATTGGTGCGGCAAACTCGGGGAGTTTTGATGTCATCTCGCTGATGGCATATGGTTGTGCAGGCTTATTGATTATAAGTAGCAGTGTTCATGCATTTAAAAATAAAGCAACCAACCCTTTGCGAAAACTTCTTATTGGAGATAAAAAATAACCTTAAATGTTTAAATAAATCATAAGGCCCTTTGTGAGCATCTACCTTTGGTTTATTTTTGCGCTCTATGAGCAAAAAACTTGTTCGCTCTCTTTTTAGAGAGTCTTCTACTTTAGCAGCATTAAAAACTCAGCTTACACAAGAAAGCAGGGATAATTGCGTGGTATCGGGACTGGTTGGCAGTGCACTATCAATTAGTATTGCTGAACTATTCAAGGATACAGCACTCCCTTTTTTGTTGATACTAGATGACAAAGAAGAGGCTGCCTATCACCTTAATGATTTAGAAAACATCCTAGGAGCCGACAGTGTTCTATTCTATCCCGGAAGTTATAGAAGACCTTATCAAATTGAAGAGACAGACAATGCAAATGTTTTGTTGCGCAGTGAAGTTTTAAACCGCATTAACTCAAGAAAAAAACCAGCACTTATTGTTACCTATCCAGAAGCACTCTTTGAGAAGGTAGTAACTAAAAAAGAGCTAGATAAAAATACCTTGAAAATCTCGGTAGGAGAAAACGTATCGATTGACTTTGTAAATGAAGTTTTATTTGAATATAGCTTTAAACGGGTAGATTTTGTTACAGAACCTGGAGATTTCTCTGTTCGTGGTGGTATTCTAGATGTATTTTCTTTTAGCAATGATGAGCCATATAGAGTTGAGTTTTTTGGGGATGAGGTAGACAGTATTCGCGCTTTTGATGTTGAAACTCAACTATCGCTGGAACAGTTAAGAAAGATTTCCATCATACCGAATATAGAAAATAAAATGATGGAAGAAAACAGAGAGAGTTTTCTAAAATACATTTCTGGAAAAACCATCATTTGCCTTAAAAATGAAGACGTATTAAGTGATGCACTAGATACTCTTTTCACGAAGGCAACTGAGGCATTTAAAAGTGCAAAAGGAGAAGTTAAAGTGAGTTCTCCAAAGGATTTGTTTTGTACTTCCACCCTACTAAAAAAGGAATTCTCAGATTTTAAAAGAATTACATTAGCAGCCAGTAACCCGCACGGGTTAAGAGAAAAAATAGCGAAAACACCAACAGAAAACCGGTCAAATACAATAGCGTTTAACACCAAGCCACAGCCCTCTTTTAACAAACAGTTTGATTTACTTATTGAAAATCTAAATCAAAACACAGAAGGAGGATATACCAATTTCATTTTTTGTAGTAGTGACCAACAGGCCAAACGTTTTCAAGATATTTTTGCAGATGCTAAAGGGCATGTAACCCAAATTGAAACAGTTGTTTTTCCGTTGTATCAAGGATTTATTGATCATGAAAACAAACATATTTGTTATACAGATCATCAAGTTTTTGAACGCTATCATAAATTTAACCTCAAAAATGGATATGCTAAAAAACAAGCTATTACGCTTAAAGAATTAACCAATCTTATCGTGGGGGATTATGTAACCCACATGGACCACGGGATTGGAAAATTTGGAGGATTACAAAAAATTGAAGTTGAAGGCAAACAACAAGAGGCCATTAAATTAATTTATGGAGAGCGCGATATTTTATATCTAAGCATCCACTCTTTACATAAAATTTCAAAATACAATGGCAAAGACGGGACCATACCAAAAATCTACAAACTAGGAAGTGCTGCCTGGAAAAAACTAAAACAAAAAACAAAAGCAAGAGTAAAGCATATTGCGTTTAACTTGATAGAATTATATGCGAAGAGAAGGCTCCAAAAAGGATTTCAATATGACCCAGACAGCTATTTACAACATGAACTAGAATCTAGTTTTATGTTTGAGGATACCCCAGACCAATCCAAAGCAACAGCAGATATAAAAGCAGACATGGAGAGTGAACGCCCTATGGATCGCCTAATATGTGGTGATGTTGGTTTTGGAAAAACGGAGGTGGCGGTTCGCGCTGCTTTTAAAGCAGTAGATAATGGGAAGCAAGTTGCAATATTAGTGCCTACAACTATTTTGGCCTTTCAGCACTTTAGAACCTTTAGTGAACGCTTAGAAAACATGCCGGTAAAAGTAGATTATCTAAATCGTTTTAGGACCGCTAAAGAACGTAAAAATGTGTTAGAATGTTTAAAAGATGGAAGGCTAGATATCGTTATTGGCACCCATCAATTGGTGAGTAAGGCAATAGAGTTTAAGGACCTTGGTTTGCTTATTATTGATGAAGAACAAAAATTTGGTGTTTCGGTAAAAGACAAACTTAAAACCATTAAAGAAAACATAGATACCCTAACATTAACTGCTACTCCAATACCCAGAACACTCCAGTTTTCATTAATGGCGGCTAGAGATTTAAGTGTGATTAATACACCACCACCAAACAGATATCCTGTAGAGACAACCGTAATACGTTTCGGAGAAGAGATTATTAGAGACGCAATTAGGTATGAAATATCAAGAGGGGGGCAAACATTTTTTGTGCACAATCGTATTGAAAACATTAAAGAAGTTGCAGGTATGATTCAACGCTTAGTGCCAGATGCTAAAATAGGCATTGGTCATGGCCAATTGGAGGGTAAAAAACTGGAAGCGCTTATGCTTGGGTTTATGAATAATGAATTTGATGTTTTGGTTGCCACAACAATTATTGAAAGTGGTCTAGATGTAAGTAATGCGAATACTATTTTCATTAATAATGCAAATAATTTTGGATTGAGTGATCTTCACCAAATGCGAGGCCGTGTAGGTAGAAGTAACAAAAAAGCGTTCTGTTATTTCATTACACCACCCTATTCTACAATGACAGATGATGCTAGAAGGCGAATTACAGCACTAGAACAATTTAGTGATTTAGGCAGCGGAATTAATATTGCCATGAAAGACCTCGAGATTCGAGGAGCTGGAGATTTATTGGGTGGAGAACAAAGTGGTTTTATAAATGAAATTGGTTTTGAAACCTACCAAAAAATACTCGCCGAAGCCATTGAAGAACTTAAAGA
>JBLHII010000104.1:0-6542 GCA_047616265.1 Minisyncoccia bacterium | reverse complement strand
TAATGATGATGAACTAAACCCCGTATTGAGAGGACAGAAATAATGTCTATTTGACCTAAGCTAATTCTATTGAAAACCTCAGCACACATTCTTGTTATTCGGCTTTCGGCTTTGGGAGATGTCGCTATGTTGGTGCCTGTCTTACGCGTAGTTACAGCGGCATATCCAGAAGTTAAAATAACGGTACTTACAAGGGGATTTCTTAAGCCTTTGTTTGAAGACATTACAAACGTTACCACCCTAACTGCAGAAGTCAAAGGAACTCATAAAGGGGTTTTTGGGTTGTTTCGCTTATCTAAAGAATCCAAAAACTTAGGCGTTACTTGCGTTGCAGACACTCACAATGTGTTACGGTCTAAAATAATAAGAATGCTCCTGTGGTTTCGAGGCCTAGAAACAGCAAAAATTGACAAAGGGAGAGCCAAGAAAAAACAACTTACACAAGCCAAAGGAGGCGATATAAAACCTCTTAAAAAAACACACCAACGATATGCCGATGTTTTTACCAAATTAGGCTTTCCTATTGATTTAAAAAAACATCAATTTCCATTAAGAAAAGTACTGTCGCCAAAGACTCAGAAACTCATACAAAGTAGTTCCAAAAAGTGTATAGGCGTGGCTCCTTTTGCGGCTCATAAAGGTAAAATGTATCCGCTACACTTAATGAAAGTAGTGCTAAAAGAATTGAGTATCTCTGGACGTTATTCTATATTTTTATTTGGAGGTGGTGCTGCCGAAATACGACAACTCGACACACTCGCTGGTTCATTTCCAGGTGTTACAAACATGGCAGGAAAATTATCATTTACCGAAGAAATTGCTTTGATATCAAACCTGGATGTTATGCTAGCCATGGATAGTGGAAATGGACATCTTGCTGCTTTGTATGAAATCCCAGTGATTACAATATGGGGTGTTACGCATCCATATTTAGGCTTTGCACCCTTTAAACAGCCCAATGAAAATCAACTCATAGCAGACAGGGTACAATACCCTTTGGTCCCTACTTCTGTATATGGAAACAGGTGTCCTGATGGATATGAAAAGGCGATAGAGAGCGTCTCTACAAGTCTAGTGGTTGAAAAAGTACGTGCTGTACTATGATGCGTTTTTACTAAATATCATCATAATCAAGTACCAACGTTGGCGTAACTGGATGGGCTTGACAAGTAAGAACAAGTCCTTCTGCAACCTCACTATCTGTTAAGATTTGGTTTTGGCGCATCTCGGCTTTTCCTTCAATAACTCTTCCTATACAAGAACTACAAATACCTCCTTGACAAGAATATGGAGCATCTAATTGTTTTTCTAAAGCCGCCTCTAGAATTGTTTTATTTTGTGGCATGGTAAAAGTCTCTTTTACCTCGTCAACAATAATAGATATTTGAGTGTTGCCATCTTGAGCTGTTCCAGGAACTGCGGCTTTTGAGGTGGTAAATAACTCAAAATAAATGTGCTCCTTAGGAACTCCAGAAGCAACCAATGTATTTGAAACTTCATGAATCATGGCTTCTGGCCCACATATATAAAAGTTTTCAAACGCCGTTTCTTTGTATTTGTTTTTAAGGTAATACGTTACAACACTTTTATCTATGCGGCCACGAGCTGCATTGGTTTCTTGAGCACGACTATAAATGTATTCTATAAAAAATCGTTCTGGAAACTGACGCTTTAATTGCTCAATAGTGTTGTGAAACATAGCCTCCTCTTTGGTTTGATTTCCATACACCAATAAAAAGGTACTGTCTGTTTCTTCTTGCATTGCTGTTTGAGCAATTGAAAGAATTGGTGTAATTCCACTCCCTGCTGCAAAAGCGGCTATGTGTTTTGTGCTTCTGGGATTGGGTGTTAGGGTAAATGTTCCTTCTGGAACCATAACCTCTATGCGTTCTCCTACTGTTAATTGATCGTTTGCGTATACAGAAAAAACACCCCCTTCAACTTTTTTAATTCCTACGGTAAGCATGCCGCTTGATGGGGCGCTACAGATAGAGTAAGCACGCCTTACTTCGGTGCCGTTTATGGTATGCTTTAAGGTGATGTATTGTCCAGCGACAAAACTAAAAGAGGCTTTAAGAGCTGTTGGAACCTCAAATGTTACAGCAACAGATGTAGGGGTCTCTTGTTTTATTTCTGAGATTTTTAAAGAATGAAAATCGCTCATAGAATTCAATTTTTTTACAAAAGTAAACAAGTCTGTTTCCTAAACCGACTTAATGTTGTGTTAAATAAAGACCCGTATATTTATGAAGCAAGTGGTAAATACTTTTTATAGTACTTTATCATTAATGCGACCCCCCTCCAGGCTACCCAAACAATTATAGCGGCCCAAATACCTGTGAGCCCCCAGTCCATATAGTTTGAAAGATATAGAACAGGAAGGAACCCTAAAAAAGTAGAAGCCAATAGTATGTTGCGCAAGTATGCCATTTCTCCTAAGCCTTTAAAAATAGCATCTAGTGTAAATGCCATGGCATTAAAGGGCAGGCTAATTAATACCATAAAAAACATCCCTGTAAATACCGATAATACCAAGGGATCTTTATTAAAAATAAGCCCAATGTGATGATATGAAATCACGCCGACCAAAATTAAAAGGGTCGCTACAACTATGTTATAGCTTGTTACTCTTTTGGTCAATTTCCATAAAGATTTATAATTTTTTTCGCCAAGCAGTCTTCCCCCTAGGATATTTCCGGCAGCACCATAGCCATCAAGAAAAAAAGCAGTGAATAACCAAATATTCATAGCAATGGTATGCACCGCTACATATTCTTTTCCAAGTCCAGCAGCCTGTCTTGTAGAAAGTATCAACGCAATATTAAGCGCTACAGACCGCAGAAACAAGTTAGCAGACATTTGTACCAATCGTTTCATTTCTGGATGGAGTGGGAATTGTAATTTCAAAGACACCTCTGTTTTTTTTAAGACCAGTATCAAGGATAAAACAGCCATCAAGGCTTGTGCTATTAAACTTGCCCAAGCTGCCCCTACAACACCCATGGGTGCTAGTAGGCCTTCTACTCCATACACAAATAAGAAATCAAGCCCTATATTAACGCTTGCACCAATAGCTGCAATAACCATAGGCCAAAAGGTGTTTTGAAGACCTCTAAATAATCCAAAAATTGCAAAGGTGAATAAGGTCAACGGAAATCCCCAAACCCGAATGCTATAATAATCTATACTTAATTCTAAGATCATGCCCTTGGCATTAAGGAATGTGAAAATTTCTTCTACAAAAAAATAGGTGGATGCTAGTACAAATAAGCTCAAAATAATATTAAAGAAAATAGCTTGTGCAGGAAAGCTTTTTAAATCTGCAAGGGTTCCTGCGCCTACATTTTGAGATACAATCGTGCTAATGGCACTGCGGGTTTGTCCTAAAATCCAGATAAGTGCAGACAGAAGCACCCCCACAATACCTACAGCTGCTAGAGATGCTGTTCCAAATTCTGGAATATTACCCACGACCGCAGCATCTGTACTAGATAATACAGGCTCTGCGATACCTGCAATGATGGCGGGAATTGCAAGTTGTTGAATGCGTTTAAAAGAAATGTTGGTCATTCTGACTGTAAAAGTACACTATAAAATAAATTCATAGCAATAAAAAGGATGCTCACTTTGGTTTGGAAAGTAGATACTTCCTAGTCTTTGATAGCCCCTATTTTCATAAAAACGCTGGTTGCGTTTATTTTGGCTAAACGTATCTAGTCGTAAAGATAGCGCGGCATTTGATGCCGCAAAAGCTTCAGCAAAATCCATGAGTTGCTTCGCGTAGCCTTGTTTTTGAAATGCAGGAGCAACAGCCAGTCTATGAATATAATACTGCTTTGCATCTTCCGTTAGCCAAGAGATAGCATCATATTCGGTATCTTTAAAGGTAGAGATTGTAATACACCCAACGAGTATTTCAGAAACATACAGGACATAAAGCTCTCCTCTATTAAAATCATTCTCAAAAGCTGTTATATTAGGGTAATCTTCATTCCATTGATAGATGTCTTGATTTATCATATGAGCAGCACACGATTTAGTCATTGAAATAAGTTGAACAATTTCTGATGCTTTGGCTTTTCTAATCATATTTATAGCGTAATTTTGTTCCCATTTTTTAAATATACGTATTCTATGAAAAACATATTAGTCCCAATTGGTTCAAACGATAATGCTGTAGGTAATTTACAATATGCAATAGACCTAGCACATGATATGAATGCTTCTGTATACGTTTTTTCGGTCTTTAAAGAACTTTCTAAAGTAGGGGGTCTTGCTAAAGTAAATGCTATTATCAAAGAAGACTGTGAAAACAGGCTACAAGAGGTGTTGGGGAACGTGGATAAAAAAGGGGTTACGGTGATCGATCACCCTATAAAAGGAAGTGTGCTAGAAACCGTTGCTCGTTTTAACAAACACATACCAATAGATTTAATGGTGCTTTCGCCTAGAAGTAACAGTATAAGGGAAGAAGTGTATCTGGGAAAGACTACTGGAAAATTAGTGAAAAATACGAATATTCCGGTTCTAATAGTACCAGAAGAATCGGTTTTTAAGCGCCCAAAAAGCATTCTTATGGCGTTTAAAAATGGTGGTTTCAAGGACAAAAGTACCTTAGAGCCTTTAAAAAAGTTTTCTATAAAATTTGGCGCCGAGATACAATTATTGCACGTCACAACACCAGAGTCTTCAGAAGAAATGAAAACTCTTAGTACGGCGCTACAAAAACTACAGTCTTCTTATAAAAAAAGTGAAAATGCGACAACATATCAGGGCGTTTTAGAACATTTCCAAAGTCATAATCCAGACATGCTTTGTGTTGTAAGACGTGAGCGAGGATTCTTTAAAAAATTATGGGAAAAGGATGTCATCCTTAAAAAAGATTTTTACACGTCAAAACCGTTACTGGTGCTTTCTGCTCAGTAGTAATTCTGAAATACTAGACGCTCAAATAATTACTAGATTAGTTGTACTTTTGTACCATTAAAATTTTACAATGAAAAATATACTTGTCCCTATTGGATCTATTGAAAATGGCATTACGAACTTAAGGTATGCAACTAGTTTTGCTGCCATGACTAATGCCCGTATTTATGTTACCTGTATTAAAACAATCGCTACGGAGCTTATTTTAAAAGAAGTTTTAGAAAATGTTAGCACTAAAGATGTTCAGGTGGTTTCCAAGACCATTAGCGGGGATATTTTTGAAGGTGTCTCACAACTTTCAAAAAGCTTAAAAATAGATTTAATTATTTTATCCCCTCAGAGTATAGAGATTAAAGATGAGGTTTATCTAGGTAGTGTTACCACTAAAATCATTAGACAAACAGATATTCCGCTTTTAATAGTTCCGCCAAATTATCTTTTTAGAAAAATCGATACTGTCTTATTTGCGTTTAAAAACTCTAAAATAGAAACAACCCGTGCCTCTAAAACACTAAAAGCACTTATCGACATGTTTCATGCAAAATTGGACTTTCTACAGGTGGTAACGCCAGACACTGTAGAAAACGATCTTGAAATAAATCCAGCATTAAAAGCATTAATAAACCGCAGAATTATTTCTGAAAATGCAACTGTTTTTCAAGGTATTGTAGAACATTTTAATGCGCTAAATCCAGAAATGTTATGTGTCTTTAGGAGAAGAGACACGGGTGGCTTCTTTAAAAAATTATTGCGCCAAAGTGAAGTTATTTTAAAAGAGCAATTTTTTACCACAAAGCCATTGCTAATATTAAAGGAGCGTGAGTAGTTCTTATAAAAAGGGGGATTAGCTCAGTTGGCTAGAGCATTTGGCTGGCAGTCAAAGGGTCATCGGTTCGAATCCGATATTCTCCACTTAAAAGCAACATCTTGTCGGTGTTGCTTTTTTTATGGTCTATGGGGGCTAGCCAGTTGTGAAACATTCTAAAAGGCTCACAATACTTTTATCTATACAACTCAAAGAACAGTATAAAACCACTAAAAATTGACAGCCTTTTGACAGACATTTATGTTCTTTTCGCCTTTTACACTCTTTAACACCCTATGTTGTGCCACCATATCTGTTCTAAAGAGGAATTTTATAAAGAAAAAACCCCTACTAAATTAACAGTAAGGGCTATAGGGAGTTATTAAATTTTTAAGGAGTACCGTTAGTCACGAGTAAAAACTGTAATCTCATTATACTCTTCATATTCTTCAACAAACGTTAGTGTATTTCCACTTAATGTACCAACAAGACTTTCGCCACTATCATCAAAAGTAAATATGTATACGTTTGAATTGTTTGCATCAACCACATATGACGCTTCTATTGTTCCATAAAGAAAACAGTCGGTTTCATTTCCATTTTCATCTTCATTAAGGTAAAAGTAGTAATCCGCTAACCCGCTATCAACTAATAAATAGTTTTGTAACTCACAATCACTAATTTCTGCCGGTTGTCCTTCGTCAGTATTTGATGTATAATTCCAACGACCCTCAATAGAGACATTGCTTCCGTCATTACTATCATCACTACTACACGCAACGATAAGTACAGTTAAAAATAAATAGATAAG
>JBLHII010000103.1:0-6584 GCA_047616265.1 Minisyncoccia bacterium | reverse complement strand
ACCCCAAAATTTATTATTGAAAGTGACGCTACTATTGTAGCGCCATTGATTTTTGCGTACTTATTAAATATGTAATTATGGATTCTAGAAAACGTGTTATCATAGATTTCACAAAGTTAACCCCTGAATTATTAGCTCTTTTGGTAAAAAAATATCCAGAAGGCTATGATGACCATCATATCATCAAGTTTAAAAATGCTAAAAATCAATGGATTGAAGCTGTTCATATTGATACAGAAGAAGTAATATATTTAGTTAAAGTGAGTATAAAACTTGCTGTAACAATGGAAAAATATGATGTGGATGATTACTTAGAGTTTGATGTTAGCGACCCAAATGCAATTCAAGATCCAGAACTATAATACTTAACTAAAATAGAACAAAATGAAAGCACAATTTCACTTAGCACTCCCTTGCAAGAATATAGAAATCACAAAGAATTTTTACACCTCTATTTTAGGAGCATCTCAAGGGAGATATGCCGAAAAATGGGTTGATATTAATTTGTACAACAATCAATTAACTTTTACGGAGGCAGGCATTTTTAATTTTAATTTTAAAAATTATAAGTTGGGAGAAAGTATATTGCCGTCCTTTCACTTTGGTGTAATTATACCTGTTAATACATGGGGTGAGCTATATACAAAGCTTTTTAAATCTAATCAAGAGGTGACTACTGAGGTCACTTTTATGAAAAATAAAATAGGAGAACACCTTTCCTTTTTTATTACAGACCCAAATGGGTATATGATAGAATTTAAAAGCTTTAAAAAAGACAATGATGTTTTCAACTCTTAATAAGATTAAAAATACAGCACATAATTTTCAAATAGTATAAAATGGCTACTTAAAATAAGCCTCAAATTAAATTTGAAATTTTTATTATATATTTGTCATATACACAGATACATTATTATGAAGAAATTACTCATATTTTCTCTACTATCCTTTTTTTTTCTTACTAACAGTATTGCACAAGAACTATCAACTAAGAAATCAAAAAATTCTTTTATAGAATTAAACGGTGGTGTTGCTTTTTTGTCTGAATTTGGTGGCATACCTTTTCCAGGAGTCTCGGTGCTTTGGGGAACCACCTATATAAATGAAGATAATTTAATTTTTGAGTACGAAGTTGGTTTTGCATTTCCAACTATTGTTACAGGTAAAATTGGAGTAGGGAAGCGGTTTAATAACACAAATATTGTTCTAGGAGTAAGGCCTTGGCCGCTTAATTTGTACACTCAGGCTAGTTTTTCTGACACCAAAAACGGATACTGGATTACCTCTATTGAATTTAATCCAAGTAATACTAATTTTTCAATTGGATCAAGAGCACTTCTAAATTTTGGATATAGGTGGAACCTAACGATAACAAAGAAGAAGATTGAAATAGAACTTTAGTATACAAATGAGCCTGTGTTTTTCTAGGTAGTTTTAAAAAAATAGAGGTTGTTTTAAGTTTTTGACAAATTTCAAGATTCAGGCTTGATACCCTAGCTATTTATTGTTTGACAAAAAACTCCATATAGAAGATGAAAATAGCCATCACAAAGATGAAATAAGCAAATACTTTTTTTAGTTTATAGCCATCAATAAAGGTACTCAAATAACTTCCTATAAAAATTCCAACAAGAGATATTCCCGTAAAAACGGAAAGGAATCTCCAATCTATTTCCATGGTCAAGGCATCCCCTAGGAAAAATCCAAGTAATGATTTAGAAGCAATTATAACCAATGAGGTTCCAACAGCAACTTTCATATCTATTTTAGTTAAAATTACAAGGGCTGGAATGATGAGAAATCCACCACCTGCTCCAATGACACCTGTAACTGCTCCAACCAATAAGCCTTCCAATAAAATCAACGGATAGTTATATGTAAGGGTGCCATTTGTTTTTTGTTCTTTATCCGTACGTTTTTTAAGCATAGAAAAGGCAGCTGGAACCATTAATACAGCAAACAAACCAAACATGGCCATTCTTCGTGTAAACTCAAAATCAATAACATTAAATAAGATGTTTGGCAAGGCAGGAACTACGTAGTGTCTTACCAATGTTACTCCTACAATTGCAGGCACTCCAAAAACAATTGCGGTTTTCCAATCTACATATCCCTTTAGGTGTTGTTTCACCCCTCCAACTAAGGCACTAGCGCCAACAACAAATAAAGAATATGCTGTAGCTGCTTTTTCATTAACAGAAAATAAATAGGCCAAAACGGGTACTGCTAAAATAGAACCACCGCCCCCAATTAGCCCGAGAGAGAGACCAATTGCTAAGGCACTTAAATATCCAAAAATCTCTAATAGTTCCATGTATTTATTGTCCTAACTTTTTGAGCGAAAATAAGCCCATTTTATAATTAACCTATGCCTATTATTCTAAATTCTGTGATAGCTTTTTTACATCTAGTGATCTGTATTGTGCATCACCTATTATATTTGTAAAAATAATTAAATAAGATTCTATATTCTGCTGTTTAATGGTTCTATTTCAAAGTATTGAGTTGCTTTTTAGTCCCAACTCAGTTAGATAGAGTTTTGGTACTCTTCTTGATTGCTGTTAATGAATAGGTAATAGATTTTTAGAAAATAAAATGATGCCAAGTTGTTGAGAGTTGCATATAATCATCTATTTTTGTTGTAAGTTAATTAATAAAATTTATAATATGGGAGTAGGTGGACTTGTAATTGGTACTGCAGCAGTATGTTTGGTTTTAGCTATTATAGCTATGGTTAGCGAGAGCTTTAAGTAACAGTTTCTCCATACAATTTTTGTATTTCGGCTTACTTTAGTAAGCCTTTATTGGTTTTACTCAAAACACATGATACACCTTGAAGACTACATTCGCGATATTAAAGACTTCCCAAAGCAAGGAATTGTATTCAAGGATATCACCCCACTATTGTCTAGCCCAGAAGCCTCTAGAGCTTGTCTAGATAGCTTATTACATTTAGTTGGTACTCAAAAAATTGATAAAGTTATAGGTGTAGAAGCGCGTGGTTTTTTCTTTGGAAACATTCTAGCACATGAGTTAAAAGCTGGATTTGTTCCTGTACGTAAACCAGGAAAATTACCTTTCCATACCATTTCAGAAACCTATGAACTTGAATATGGTACCGATACTCTAGAAATGCATAAGGATGCTATAGAAGAGGGAGATCGCGTTTTAATTCATGATGATGTTCTAGCTACAGGCGGAACTGTAAGGGCAGTATGCAATCTGGTAGAGAGTTTGGGAGGGGTTATTGTGCAGTGTAATTTTTTGATGGAATTAGATTTCTTGGAAGGAGCTAAAAGAATAAAAGAATATCCTGTCGCTTCCATACTTCATTACTAACCTAGCGCATTTTTTGTTACCCACAAACGATATCCAAAAAGTGCCATCTGTAATTTTGAAACGTTTGCTAAGTCTAGCCTTTTTTTTGTGAAGCTAGGAAGTACTGCTTTATTAATTTTGGCAAGCGTTTTGAATATAGATTTTTTCACGGTGTAAACATACAAAATAAAAAGAGCGCTTTGCATACCTCGTTCTTTCTTTCTGTTTTAATTTTAGAAATTGACTTTCATTTTATATTTTTTTGAGCTTGTTTAAATTTCCAGTTGTTTTTGTATTTCCGAAGTCTACTAAACGGTAATTATTTATCTTCGTGGTTTATTTTATTTGTATGAGCATATTGTTTATTTTTCTTGGCTTAGCACTATTGGTTGTTGGGGGAGAGTTTTTAGTTCGAGCTGCTGTTGGTTTGTCTCTTAAATTAAATCTTTCTAAGATGATTATCGGGCTAACTGTTGTTTCTTTTGCAACATCTGCTCCAGAATTATTGGTGAGTATTCAAGCCGCAATGGATGGTTTTAGTGATATCTCTCTAGGAAATGTGATAGGCTCTAATGCTGCTAATATTGGTTTGGTTTTAGGTGTTACTGCTATTATTACACCATTAACGATAGATAAAGATTTTTATAAGTTTAATTGGCCGGTGATGATGTTGCTGTCTGTTGGCTTGTTTTTTATTCTGCAAAGTGGCAACGAGATATCTAGCCTAGAAGGGGTTGCTTTAGTGTCCATATTGATTGTTTACTTGGTATTGTTAATTCGCAGAGCAAAGAAGAATCCTATCAAAAGCAGCAATGATGTCGTAGACGAAGGATTAGCAATAGTTTCCAATTTTAAAATTATTATTTGGTTACTTATTGGTGCTATTGCCCTTTATTTTGGTAGTGAATGGTTGGTTGATGGTGCCATAGATTTGGCTACAAAGCTTGGGGTTAGTGAGCGTGTTATCTCTGTAACAATTATAGCTATTGGTACAAGTGTGCCAGAATTAGCAGCTTCTGTGATTGCAGCTTTAAAAAAGGAGAAAGCGTTGTCTTTAGGGAATTTAATTGGTTCCAATATATTTAATATAGCCTCTGTACTAGGTATTACGGCTATCATACAACCTATAGCTGTAAAGAGTAAAGAACTCTTTACCAATGATATTTGGTGGATGTTAGGATTTGCTGGAGTGCTAATACCATTAGCTTTTTTGCCAAAGAAGTTTGAAATAGGTCGCGTTAAAGGGCTTGTTTTAGTAGTCGCTTATTGCGCCTTTATTAGTTTGGCTTTTTTAGGATAAGCTTGCTTTTTTTAAGTGCAGCTCCTTATGATTTTATTCTTTCATCACTCTCTACTAAACCATCACGCAACCTAATTACTCGGTGTGCATGTTTAGCAACTTCTTCTTCATGTGTTACTAATATAACCGTATTTCCTTGTGCATGAATGGCGTCAAAAAGTGCCATAATCTCTAAAGATGTTTTTGTGTCTAAGTTTCCTGTGGGTTCATCTGCCAAAATAATAGAAGGTTTGTTTACCAAAGCTCTTCCTACAGCTACGCGTTGTCTTTGTCCTCCAGAAAGCTGATTGGGTCTGTGATCCATTCGGTCTGCAAGGCCTACATCTGTTAAGACCTCTTCGGCGCGTTTTATTCTTTGTGCTTTTGTAGCCCCTGCATATACCATAGGGAGCGCTACATTATCTAAGGCTGTAGTGCGGGGTAGTAGGTTAAAGGTTTGAAATACAAACCCTATTTCTTTGTTACGTATTTCTGCTAATTCATCATCGGTCATGTTACTCACATCTTGGCCACTTAATAAGTAAGAGCCTTCTGTAGGAGTATCTAGGCATCCAAGTAAGTTCATTAAGGTAGACTTTCCAGAACCTGAAGGTCCCATTAGGGCAACATATTCTCCTTTTTCAATTTGAAGATCAATTCCTTTTAATACTTTAACTATTTCTTGTCCTAAAGGGAAATCTCTTCGTATTCCTTTGATGTCTATAACTAAACCCATATGTCTTCTTGCTTATGCTATAAATATAGCTGAAATTTTAATAATTTTATTCGTGTAGCTGCAGGTGTTTTTGTTAAAAATAGCACAATGCATTTTTCTAAAAATTAGATACATGAATAGGTCGCAAGGAGTTGAACTATGTTACAAGCGTAGGGTAAAATGTTGCTTTTCCTGTGTTGTTCTAAAGAAAACAAATCCCAAATAAAATCCATCAATACTCACGGTTACTTTTGGATCTGCTATGATTTTTTGCCAAGCTTTTGTTACCGTTTTGTTATGATACATATTGTTAAAAATAAAGACACAGTTTTCCTGTGCGTTAGGAACTAGTTGCTTAAAGTAGGCCAGCATGTTTTGTTTACTTTGTGGCCCTATATATACCAAATCAAACTTTTTTTGAAATGTTTGTGCACTACAAAAGGCTTCAAACGTAGGGGTACTACCTACTGTATTTCTAAGTTTAAATCTTGAAATATTTCTATGAGTCTTATTTATGGTATCAACAGATTCTTCAATGGTTGTAAGCCTACCATTTGGGTTTGCTAAAGATAGGGCAGTGGTTGCAATACCTAATGAGGTTTCTAGGACTAGCATTTCTGATGGACTTAAATAACGTGCTATTTTATAGAGTGTGTTCTGCCTTTTTATAGAAATAGTAGTGCCTTGTTCTTTCCTGTAAGCTTTTAATGCTTCAGGAATCACGTTTTTTTTATAAATACATTTGGTGAGTAAGCCATACACAAAAGGAGAGTGAACACCGTGTTGGTTGGTTGATTTTAGTAAAAACGTAATGTAGGTTCTTATTTGATACAGCACAGCATGTTCTTTATTCTTCTATTTTTTCAGACAACTCAAACCAACGCATTTCTTTTTCCCCAAGGCTATCAATGATGTTTTGCAATGTTATAGATTGTTTGTTTATCTCTTCATTGTCCCAATCTTCTGTCGCAAATTTTTGTTGAAGCCCATCACGTTCCCGCTCTAGTTTTGCAATGTCTTTTTCTAATCGGTTGTATTCTTTTTGCTGCTGGTAGCTTAGTTTGGTTTTAGTCTCTGTTGCTTTCCAGTTTTTCTTTTCTGTTTTTGGAGTGTCTTTATTTCTTTTTTCTGAAACTTTACTATCTTCATACGTTCTGAAATCACTATAGTTTCCCGGGAAATCTAATACCTCACCGCCCCCTTGAAATACAAAAAGGTGGTCAACAACCTTGTCCATAAAATACCTATCATGACTTACTACAATAAGGCATC
>JBLHII010000102.1:0-6647 GCA_047616265.1 Minisyncoccia bacterium | reverse complement strand
CTGTAGGTAATAGTATTACTATTCATGGCCAAACCGATATCAACAGGCTGCCAGTAATTATGGGTGTTAATAGTGTTTGTATTTAACGCATTTTGATAGGTAGGGGCTTCTCCAAGGGTAAAAGAGCCTTTTGTGGTTTTAGGCAGTATGTCTAGAATAGAAGGAATGCCAGACATGTCTGGTAACGATGTTGCGTTAATGGTGAAGTAGCGTGTTTCAAAATCGTTTTGAGCAAACGAAAGAAATGGAATCCCGATACAAATTAAAAACACTTTTATCATCACTGTAAATATATCAAATTTTAGGCCAAAGAATGCTGTATTTTCTTAGAACAAATAGCTTCTTGTTCCTTTAAAGAGGGCACTGCTGTTTGCTACATTCTATATAACGACCATTATAAATTCAGTTTTTTGACAGTAGCTTTTGGTATTCCTTTTTTATGTAGTGTAATACTAATGGCTTTAAGGCGCATATAGGCTTCGCTGAAATACACATAGCCACCATTGGCATTTCTTGAAGCATTGGTACCCCAACTATTTTTAACCTTGTAATAGACACCTCCCTTTTGGTCTTTTATTCTTCCTGTGATATGCATGAGGTGATCATCTGTGGTGCTGAAATTCTCAAAAGCATCTTGACGAGACTCTTGAGTTACGTTTTTTTCTGGATAAAGCCCCGTGAGTGCACCTTTGGTATTACTAGCATTGGCCGGAATAACAGCAACACCATTTTTTGATGAGAATGTTTTTTCACTAACATCACAATCTAAGGCTACTGTAAACCCTTTCACCAAGGCATGATCTATTGTTTTTAACAGATCGTTGAGTGGTACATTATAAAAACGGCCATTACTCCAATTATCTGGAATGTTTAGTATAAAAGAGTTGTAAAAAGGAGTGTGCGAAAACGATGTTATGCTTACGTAGTTTTCGGGAACAATCTTTAAGGCACTTCTGAAACTTTCTGGCGTGTACTCTTTTCCTTGATAGGTGAAATTAGTGCTGTTTTCTCCCAAATAAATATCTAGTACTGCTTGTGTCGCAGGCTTCCATTTTTTACTTAATTTTTTTGCAGGGTTTGCGATATAGGTCTCACCCATAGCTTTTAGTATAGCAACTAACTCTGCATGGTTGTGTGATGTTTCAAAAGCAAATAACCCGCTATACACATCATTAGGAACAAGCCCGTAGCTTGACACAGAGTTTAACACATCGTGAGCCAAACCCCCTTCACTAAATTGAGACTTTCCTTGACGCATTACAAAATTCTCTAGTTTTTTAGGATAGGTGTTTCTAACCGTATACATCTCACTTAGGTCTACTTGTTTACCTGTAAGGCGAATGATTTCAGATTCTAAAAACGAAGTACTTGAAAAGCTCCAACAGGTTCCTGTACTTCCTTGGCTAATTACTGGAGTAGCTTCTAAATCAATTTCTGTAGTAAACACATACGCTTCTTGCGCGGTTGAAACAATAGAAAGAAAAAGGAGCGCAGTGCATGTAAATAGGTTTTTCATAATTTGAAATTAAAGCATATTGGTTGACATTCCTAATTGTTATCTTTGCGCTAAAATACACATCACTTATGATACCTAATTGGAAAACCGTAAAAATTTATACAGATATTACGTATAAGAAATCTAACAATGTTGCGCGTATTGCTTTTAATAGGCCAGATGTTAGAAATGCTTTTAGACCAAAAACTACGTCAGAACTATTGGATGCGTTACGTGACGCACAAGAAGACATCAACATTGGAGTGGTATTACTCTCTGCAGAGGGACCTTCTAGTAAAGATGGTATTTGGAGTTTTTGTAGTGGTGGAGATCAAAAGGCTAGAGGACATCAAGGATATGTAGGAGATGATGGATACCATAGATTAAATATATTGGATGCTCAACGTATGATTCGGTTCATGCCAAAGGCTGTAATTTGTGTGGTACCAGGCTGGGCTGTAGGTGGTGGACATAGTTTGCATGTAGTTTGTGACATGACTTTAGCTAGTAAAGAACACGCTATCTTTAAGCAAACTGATGCAGATGTAACTAGTTTTGATGGAGGCTACGGTAGTGCTTATTTAGCTAAAATGGTAGGACAAAAAAAAGCGCGTGAAATCTTTTTTTTAGGCAGAAGCTATAGTGCACAAGAAGCCTTTGACATGGGGATGGTAAATGCTGTAGTACCGCATGATGCGCTTGAACAAACAGCCTTTGATTGGGCACAAGAGGTATTAGGAAAATCACCAACCTCTATAAAAATGTTGAAATTTGCCATGAACTTAACAGATGACGGCATGGTAGGGCAACAAGTATTTGCGGGAGAAGCAACACGCCTAGCGTATATGACAGATGAAGCTAAAGAGGGGAGAGATGCCTTTCTTGAAAAACGAACTCCAAACTTTGATAAAAAGTGGTTACCATAATTAAATACTAGTTAGTACACCTATAAATATAGTTTCCCTTCAATTTAATACCTAGAAAATACAATGGAGTTTATAAGACAATATATTGAAGAAATTTCTGTTATTTCTGATTCAGATTGGGACTATTTTTCTTCTAAACTGGTAAAGCGAGTTTTTAAAAAGCGTACTGTTTTTTTAAAATATGGCGAGGTTGAAAATCACATCTCTTTTATTTCTAGTGGCATTGTTAGGTTGTATATCCCTAAAGAACTAAAAGAAAAAGAAGTGACTTTTGGTTTTAGTTTTAACAACCAATTTGTTAGTGCCTATGATTCTTTTTTAACACGTATTGCTTCATTATATGAGCTCGAGACACTTTCGGAAACTACAATGTATAGTATTTCATATACAGATTTACAAGATGTCTACCAATACTCTCAATTTGGAAATTTAATTGGAAGATTAACCGCAGAACGGTTATTGTTGTTAAAATCTAAGAGAGAACAGTCTTTGTTAAATGAGACAGCAGAGCAACGCTATATAAATCTTTTTGAAGAGCGTCCAGAGTTGGTTACCATTATACCACTTAAATATGTGAGCTCTTATATTGGTGTTACACCTCAGGCTTTAAGTAGAATTAGAAAGCGCATTTATTAATTTAGGTTCATTGTTTGATACTGTAAGTAGCATTATTTTTGTGTGAAATACACACATACATATGACAATTTTAATATTTACTGTAGTGCTTTGGTACGGCGGTCTTTTTTTTCAAACCTTTTTTCTTCATAGATACGCAGCACATCAGACTTACACAATGTCTAAACTCGTGGAACGAATCACCTTTATTTTAACTTGGGTTTTTCAAGGTTCAAATTACTTGAGTGCTTACGGCTATGGTGTGATGCACAGGATGCATCATGCATATGCAGACACAGAGAAAGATCCACATTCACCAAAATATGATTTGAGTATTTTTTCTATGATGTGGCGTACTAAAAATATTTATTATGAGATTAACAAACAAAAGATTTCTGTAGCGCCAAAGTTTACTAAAAATGTACCGCAATGGAAGCGTTTTGATGCCTTTGCAAGTTCTTGGTTTTCACGTTTAGCATGGGCCCTTAGCTATTTCGCTTTCTTTTTCGTTTTTGTCACTTCTTGGTGGCAATGGATACTTTTCCCTGTTGCTTTATTAATGGCGCCAATTCATGGCGTTATTATTAATTGGTACGGTCATATATTTGGGTATGTGAATTTTAAATCAAAAGACACCTCTAAAAACCTTTTTAAGTTTGATTTCTTAATGATGGGTGAGGGATATCATAACAATCACCATAAACATAGCACTAGAGCTAATTTTGGGGGTGTACGTTGGCATGAAATAGATGTTACGTATAAGATTATGCAATTCTTAGATTTAATTGGTCTTATCCACTTAAAACCAAATGCGTTGGTAGTGAAGCGAGACGTGTAAAATAACGTATTTAAAAAAAAGGCATTGTCTTCTAAGTAATGAGCAAAACCTAAAGAGAGAATCAAAAACAAACAAGCCATAAAAATAAACTGTTTATGGCTTGTTTTTTATTTCATTAAAGTGAAGTAGAATGTTGTCCCAACACCTAATTCAGAATCAAGCCATATCTCCCCTCCGGCAGCAGTAATTATTTTTTTAATAATAAACAATCCAAAACCACTAGAATCTGTGCGGTTGTTTAGTTTTTTAAAGGCATCGAAAACAATTTCATGATGTTCTTCATCGATGCCTATACCATTGTCTTTAAAGGAAAACGTGTAATACTGTGCGTGTTCTTCATAATCTATAGAAACAAAACTATCTTTTTCTAGATCTCTATATTTATGCGCATTTTCAATAAGATTTTGAAATATCTGTTTTGCCTTTACTTCAGGTAAATTTATAACGGGCAGTGGTTTTACAATATTAATAGTAAAATCTTTCGTTTCATTATTTGTAAAAAGTACTTTAATAGTATCTATAACAGACGTTAATTCTACATGATTTACAACTGCTTTTGATGTTCTAATTTCTGAATATTGTAATGTGCTAGAGATTAGTTTATCCATATCATTAATAGCCTCTTCAACAGTATCTATGTATCCTTTACTTTCTTTGTCTAAAGTCTCTGTATTGTCCTCCAAAAGCCAATTAATACATGTTGAGATTGTTCTCAGTGGAGTTTTTAAATCATGTGATACTATATGGGCATAGTGTGAAAGTTCTTCATTTCTTATTGTTAAATCATTAATTAATGAGTCTGCTTTTATGTTTAACAATTTTAATTCTGTAATATCTAAGTGAATACCTATTGACCCTATTATTTCTCCAGTGATATTAGTGTTTGGCCCACCACTAATAAGCCAGTATTTTAGTTCTCCATTTTTGGTTGTTATTTCAATCTCATAAAGATCTTTAACTCCTTTATTTCTTGATTTAAGTTTGTTTTTCATGAAATCCTGTTGTGTTGCTCCAAGCAGAATATCTCTCGCTTTAAAACCAATAAGTTCTTTTGAGTTAAAGCCACACATTTTTACAAAGGCATTATTTATATTTAATATAATGTCATTATTATCAACTTCCATGAGACCTATGTTCATGTTCTCAATAATACCTTTGTATTTTTTATTCTGAAACTCTAAATTTTTATCATAGTTGACTATTAAAGTAACATCTTTATAGGTCCAAAGATGAGCTATAGGATTACCATTTTTAAATATGGGGTTATAGTCACGCGACAAAATTCTGCCATCTTTTAATTCTAATACTTCATCTAAAACGACTTCTCCATTTTTTACAATGTCTTCAATTCTTCTAGAAAAATTTTCTTCCTCTATAAAAAGGGTTTTCAGTATCATACGTGCAGTTTCACAGTCTGACCCAATAATAGTAGAGATTTGTTCTACTGGGATGTTAAATAATTTTAAAAATGCGTGGCTTACCTGTTCTATAAAGCCATCTATTGATTCTATAGCTTTTGCATCAGAAGAGCTTTCAAAAATAAGTTGTAGTCTATTTCTAGATATATCTAATTCTATTTCTTTGTTTAATTTTTCAAGCTCTATAATGTTCTTTTTAAGGGTAATACTTATCAGAGAAGAAATTTGTGACAAAAATGCTAGTTGTGTTTTTTTGAAAAAGTTTTTATTTGGATGTTCTGCATCTATAATAGCAATTAGCTCATCATCCAACAAAATAGGTACCGTAATTTCTGAAAGTCTATGTTGATCATCAACGATGTAATCGTCATTTTTACGAGTATCATTAATTATGACACCTTTCTTGGTTTGAGCCACCTTGCCTACAATACCTTCACCAAAGGGTATTTGCATTAGATTCTTGATATTATCTTGTTTATCCAGCTTTTGATTTGTAGCTGCTACTTGCGTTATATTATTTTCTATTACAGCATAGAAAACACAGTCGTTAGTGCCCAAGTAATTTGAAATAATATCCACAATATTTTTCCCGTTTTCAAAAACATTTGGATTGTCTAAAAGTTTTTTTAAAATTAAACTTTCAGTGACTATTATTTTCTGCTGTTCTTTTAATTTTTGTTCAATTAAATGTTCTTTTGTAATATCTCTAATAATCGTTTGATATGCATAAGGCTCACCATCCGTGTTTTTTAAAACACTGGCTTTAATACTTACATACTTTAATTGTCTGTTTCTATTTACAAAACTAAATAAAAACTGTTTTACATTGTTTTTTTTAGAAAATGAAGATGTTTTAAACAATCTCAGTAATTCTTTTCTATATTTTGGTCTAAACTGGTTTATACTTTTTGGCGCGTCTTTTTCATCAATACCAATTAACTTTAATGCCTCCTTGTTGATTTTTAAAATGTTCATGTCAAAATCAAACACAATCAATGCATCAACTAAATTATCAATAAGGTTTTTTTGAAATTCTTCTTTTTGTATAATGTCTTGAGTGAGACTTTGGTTACTATCGTAGAGTTCTCTGAGTCTATTTTCAATAATACCTTCAGCAATTTCTTTTGCTTTTCTTTCTCTTTGAAGCGCTCTTGTTAGGATTTCAATTTTTTTACTTAACACAATACAGGTGGGTTATAAGAATGTAAAATTAATAAATGAGGCAAATTAGCAAAACATAAAGCACAGGAAATTATTATATAATAGCTTTTGGATTAACTCAATATTTCTATATGAAATTTAATACTACCATCGTTATTATAATTTTCCTCCATAGTTACTTTACCTTTTACCTT
>JBLHII010000101.1:0-6684 GCA_047616265.1 Minisyncoccia bacterium | reverse complement strand
GTATTTGCCTTAACATTATGCGCAACGAGCATTCTCACGGCACAAAAAACACAAAAAACTGAAGTTCTAGACTCTGTTATGATTGCCACTAAAATTAATATTTCTAGGAAGAATAGTGGTAAAGTAGTGACGACCATTACAAGAGCGCAACTTAAAAACAATCAAGGGCAATCTGTGGCTCAAGTATTAAATCAAATTGCAGGTTTTGAAATGAATGGAAGCAGAAGTAATGATGGTCAAAACCTTGGTTACTTTGTTCGTGGAGGAAGAAACAGACAAGTGCTTGTTGTTGTTGATGGTGTTGCTGTTAATGATCCGTCATCCATTGCAAATGATTATGATTTGCGTTTAATTCCTGCCCAAACTATTGAGCGTATTGAGGTACTTAAAGGGGCTGCTAGTGTTCTATATGGTTCTGGAGCAGCTACCGCAGTAATTAGTATTACAACACTACCTGCTAGTAAAGACAAAATACACGCTAGTATTAGTTCATCTATAGGGACCAATCGTTCTGCAGAGAATAGTGATGGTATTTCAAATGATCAATACACGTCCTCTGTTCCTAGTACTCAAAGTGGAACATTTGCTCTAAGTGGTAGCTTAGGTAACTTTTTTTATAATGCAAATGTCAGTACTCGATACGCCAAGGGTTTGTCTGCAGTAGCCGCACCAGAAGGTGCAACAGATGCTTTTATTTCTGATGTGTATAGTCAATATGAAGGTCGTGTAAAACTAGGGTATACATTCAATAAAAAAATATCGTATCGTCAGTTTTTTAGCTTCGGAAAAGTTAAAGCCGATTTTGACAGCTTTAATTATACAGATGCAGAAAATCAAAATATTACCAACCAATTAAGAACGGGAGGGCAGTTGCTCTGGAAGTACAACAAAGGAATGTTTGTTTTTAATGACTCTTATACATGGATAGAACGAGAATTTGACTCTAGCTACCCGTCTAAGTTCGACACAAAGGCCTATGGTCTGGATGCGTATGCAACGTATGAGGTGCTAAAAGATCTTACCGCATTGATCGGTTTGGGGCATAATAGCAGTAGTTTTAAATCGTTTAGTGTTCCTTTTGGACAGACACAATTTGTGAAAGACCTGGATGACAGTATTGCCGAATTCAATATTTTTGACCCGTATATAAACCTTAACTATATCTCTTCTTTTGGATTAAATATAAATGCGGGAGCACGTTTAAATATTCATAGTGAATATGGTTCACATGCAGTATATAACGTCAACCCTTCATACGGCATTGATTTAGGGAAAGGTACTTTAAAAGTCTTAGGTTCTTATAGCACAGCATATATTACACCATCTTTATTTCAACTACATGCTCCAAATTACGGAAACGTAGCGCTTAAGCCAGAAGAAAACACAACCCTTGAGGGTGGGCTTGAGTATACACATAGCAGCACATTGCGTTTTAGTGCCGTGTATTTTGACAGAACAGAAACTAATTTTGTAGATTTTGTGACGGTAGACCCCGCCAATTTTATATATCAATATCAAAACATAAATGATTCTTTTACTGCTAGTGGGTTTGAGATTGAAGCTGCTGTTAAATTTGCAGAACGCTTTGGCTTTAATGCCAATTACACAAACACACAGCCTGACGATCGCTTTGCACTGCGTATTCCAGAACATAAGGCTAACGCATTACTATCGTATACTTCAGAAAAAGGATATGTTAGTTTAAATTATCAATTTGTTGGAGCACGTGAAGACTCTTTTTACAACAATGATACATTTACAACAGATGCTATTACACTAGAAAGTTTCGGTACGCTAGATTTTACCATCGCTACCCAACTAAACTTTTTGGATAACATGCGTGTTTTTTTAAATCTAAGCAATCTATTAAATGAAGATTATGAGGAGATATATAGGTTTCAAACTCGGGGACGTAATGCTCGTATTGGGTTTAGTTTAGAGCTGTAGCTCTTTTATACTTCTTTAATAAAGCCACTGCCTTTTTGGGTTGTGGCTTTATTGTTTGTATATTTAACTTCTACACTTCCCTAGTTACAGCATACTATTTATATAGATATGCTTACAAAAGTTTATGGAAGCGCCGTCTTTGGCGTCGATGCAACGACCATCACCGTAGAGGTTCATGTTAACATTGGCATAGGTTACCATTTAGTTGGTTTGCCAGACAATGCTATTAAAGAAAGTAATTTTAGGATTGCTGCTGCTTTGCAAAATAACGGTTACAAAATACCAGGTAAAAAGTTAATTCTTAATCTGTCTCCCGCAGATTTACGCAAAGAAGGTTCGGCCTATGACTTAGCCTTGGCTATGGGAATTTTAGTGGCCACAGATCAAATTAAAGCACAACAGGCACTAGATCAATATGTTATCATGGGAGAGTTATCTCTCGATGGAAATTTACAACCTATTAGAGGTGCGCTTCCTATAGCGATTAAGGCTAAGGAGGAGGGTTTTAAAGGTTTTATTCTACCCAAGCAAAATGCGAAAGAGGCAGCTATAGTTGAAGGTTTGGAGGTGTACGGGGTGTCTAATATCTCTGAGGTGATTGCGTTTTTTGACAAAGCAACACCATTGGAGCAGACCATTGTTGATTTAGAAGCCGAATTTTATCATCACCTTGAGTCTCCAGAATTTGATTTTGCAGATGTAAAAGGCCAAGAATCTATAAAACGATGTATGGAGATCGCTGCTGCTGGGGGTCATAATATTATTTTAATTGGCCCACCTGGTTCTGGAAAAACCATGTTGGCAAAAAGATTACCCTCTATACTTCCTCCCATGACTCTTCATGAAAGTCTAGAAACTACAAAAATACACAGCGTTGCAGGCAGGACTCTAGAAAAGGGAGGTATCATGACGTCAAGACCTTTTAGAAGTCCACATCACACTATTTCAGATGTAGCACTTGTAGGGGGCGGGCAGTATCCACAACCGGGAGAAATTTCTTTGGCGCATAATGGAGTGTTGTTTTTAGATGAATTACCCGAATTTAAAAGAGGGGTGTTGGAGGTAATGCGGCAACCTTTAGAGGACAGAGATGTCACTATTTCAAGAGCACGTTTTACGGTTACCTATCCTGCTAGTTTTATGTTGGTTGCTAGTATGAATCCTAGCCCGAGCGGCTATTTTAACGACCCAGATGCGCCTGTACAATCATCGCCACAAGAAATGCAGCGTTATTTAAGTAAGGTGTCCGGCCCGCTATTAGATAGAATTGATATTCATATAGAAGTAACGCCTGTGCCTTTTGAGAAGTTAAGTGATGCTAAGCGGGGAGAGGCTAGTACTTTAATTAGAGCGCGTGTAACAAAAGCACGAAAGGTTCAAAGCCATCGTTTTGAAGAATTTAAAGACATTCATTACAATGCTCAAATGGGAGTCAAACAAATTAGAAACTATTGTGCCCTTGACAAAGCATCTATGATATTGCTAAAAGCAGCTATGGAAAAACTCAACCTATCTGCAAGAGCTTACGATCGTATTTTAAAAGTGTCGCGCACGATTGCAGATTTAAGTAACTCTGAAGTGATAACGAGTGATCATATTTCTGAAGCCATTCAGTATAGGAGCTTGGATAGAGACGGTTGGTTTGGGTAAAAAACACTAGGTAGTGCCAATTTCTTTGTTTTTAGGCTATTCTTTTTCAGCAATGACCTCAACCATTAAAGGGCAGCATAGAGTTGCTCCTGGAGTGTTCTCTAATTCAGTTACCTCTATAAGTGCATCTCTTACTTCTGTAGCACTAAGATAGCCAGCTTCTACCAGTCTCGGAAAATAGCTATGGTAAAAGGTCTTAGGCCATTGCCAAGCCAACTCGTCTACGGTAGCCATTTTTAGCATGGGCCTTGTGTGAGTTACCTTCATGCCAAGTTCTTGATACAGGTTTGGTAGTTCTCGTCCTATATTAATTTCACCTTGAGAATCTTTAAAGCTTTGCATGGCTGCTTCTATGGCTTTGTTTAAATTAGGTTTGTGAGGCTGGGTTTGATGTGTGGACCAATCATAGTATTCATGCACAATCATTATTCCTCCTGGTTTGAGCGCATCATACACTTTTTTTAAAATCTCTTTTGGGTTCGGGAGCCATGCCAATGCCCATCGGCAGTACATTCCATCCAAACTATTGGGTTGTAATTTCATTTGGTTGAAATCTGACACAACTCCTTGAATAGGTAATTTATGTATCGAAGCAATTTGATTAAGGTGGGCTATAAAAGCAGCAGATAGATCGACACCTATTACCTTGCCTTTGGCTCCAACAATATAGCCTAACTCTTGGGTGCAAAATCCGGGGCCACACCCTAAATCTAGTAAGGTTTGTCCTTCGCCAAAGCGAGCAAGTTTCCAACCATGTTGTGCTTCTGAAGCCCATATTTGATGTTGTACTCCTAGACGGTGTAGTTCCTGTGTATCGGTTCCTAAGATATAGGCGTTTTTTTCTTTCATTGATGTCGTTTTCTTTCCCTATAAAAATAGCCAAAAATTTGATGCGATAATATAATTACTAGGAGGGTCTCTTTTACCTCTGCAAATTTTGAAACATTTTTTATAGAAACACCGTTATTGGATGTTCTAAAATGTATTTTGTAGTGTATTGATCGTTTTGTAAAATTAAAATCTAGTCCATTTCTCAGGATCATTATATTTCCGAAGCAAAAAAAGATACCTTTGCTAAATACTTCAAGAATATTTATGAAACAGTTTTTTTTCTTTGTTTTTCTTTGTTGCTGTATTACCAATTCGGTGGTACATGCTCAAGAAGCACCAATACGTAAAAAAACGATTGAAAATAAGAAGCCACCTATAGAATACTATAAGGCAATTTCTCACCAGCGAGACACCACGTATTTAGACACTACACTAACAATTCAAAAAAGCTACACATTTAATTACTTACGTAGCGATACGTTTGAATTGTTACCATTTTCTAACGTAGGCCAGACCTATAATACATTAGCGATACATACGGTTTCTAAACGGCTCAAGCCTTTATTTGCTGCGCAGTCTCACCATTATGGTTATAAAGAAATTGAAGATGTTAGCTATTATAACGTTCCCACACCTTTAACTGAAATATACTTTAAAACGGCCTTTGAGCAAGGGCAACAATTAGATGCTTTTTTTACGATTAATACCAGTGAACAGTTTAATTTTTCTTTGGCATATAAAGGGGTTCGTTCTTTGGGTAATTACCAACATAGCTTAACCAGTACAAGGAATCTATTGATAACCTCAAGCTACCACACAAAAAACAACCGGTACAACGCACGGTTTCATGTGGCAGCTCATGATATATTGAACAGAGAGAACGGGGGGCTTACAGCTAATTCCTTATCACTTTTTATTAATGATGATCCTGAGTTTAGTGATCGTGGAAGGCTAGATGTTAATTTTGAAGATGCAGATAATAAACTCAAAGGACTTCGTTTTTATGGCAATCATGAATATGCTCTTATTCAAAAAAAAGACAGTACAAGTACAACAGCCCTTACTATAGGAAATACTGTTTGGTACGAAGATAAATTTTTTGAGTATCGTCAAGCAACTGCCTATGAAAACTATGGAGTTTCTTATGAACAGTCAGGCTTAAATAGTAAAACAACCCTTGAAGATTTTAACATTCAAGCGTATGCAAGGTTTGATAGCACTCTATTTGGAAACGTTAAAGCCTTTACTACGTTCACTGATTATAACTATGGATATGATACTTTAGTAGCCTTAGATAGTGGTGTAATCCCTAACCGAATTAAAGGCAATTTATTAGCCATAGGAGGTGCGTATGAGAAAACATATAAAGGCTTTCAATTAAAAGGGGAAGGGGCTATTAACGTAAGTGGAGCTCTCGAAGGTAATTATGTCAATGCTTCTGCAGGGTATACCTTTAATACAGATACTAAAGCACAAGCCTCATTAAGAATACACAGTGCGGCTCCCAATTTTAATTTTCAACTATACCAAAATGATTATGTAAACTATAATTGGAAAACTGAATTTAATAATATAAAAACACAGGAGTTTAGATTTGACTTACAATCTAAAAAGATAGCCAATATAACCCTGAGTTATACTGGTATTGATGACTATACTTATTTTGGTATAGAAACTCCAGTAGATCCAGAGGAAGGTACTTTTTATAGACCTACACCTCAGCAATTGGATGGTAGGATTGAGTACTTAAAAATAAAGGCAGAAAGAGAGATACGGTGGAATCGGTTTGCTCTAAACAACACAGTAATGTATCAAAAAGCATTAAAGGAAAGTACTGTTTTTAATGTGCCACAAATTGTTACACGCCAATCACTATACTATCAAGACCATTTGTTTAAAAATGCACTATTTTTTCAAACAGGAATTAATGTTAAGTATTTCACATCATATAACATGAACGGTTATGACCCTGTATTGGGTGAGTTTTATGTTCAAAATGATGAAGCAATAGGAGGCTTTCCAATAGTTGATCTTTTTTTTAATGCTAAAATTCAGCAAACCCGTATTTTCTTGAAATGGGAACATGTTAACGCTATGTTTACCAATAAAAACCAATATTTCTCTGCACCAGGGTATCCGTACCGTGAATCTTTAATTCGTTTTGGTTTTGTTTGGGACTTCTTTCTTTAACTAGGTTTTTTTACCTCAGTTCTTTGTTGTGCTTTCGTTAATCATTAAGTCTTTGTTCTACTAATT
>JBLHII010000100.1:0-6941 GCA_047616265.1 Minisyncoccia bacterium | reverse complement strand
CAATACTTGCTTAACAAATGTTCCTGAAAACGAAGACTTCATAAATTTGATACATTGAGTATGAATCTGCAAAAATATGAAACCTAAAGTTAGTATCTTTCTCCCTTTAAGTAATATTTTGCGAAAGCTTTATATTGCAAACGACAGCAAACATCTATTTATGATATTTTAAGTAATGTATATTTTATATGTGTAAAAAAATAGTGGCCATCGCCATGGGCGGTTATTCTAGTGAGTTTGAAATCTCTTTAAAAAGCGGAAGTGTTGTGTATGATGCATTAGATAAAAACAGCTATGAAGTTTATAAGGTGCATATTTTAGAAGATCGATGGTACTATATCCTTCCTGATGGAAGCAATGCGGTTGTAACCAAAGAGAATTTTGGATGTACTCATCAAGGCAAGACTATTATTCCTGACGTAGTATTTAATATCATTCATGGTACTCCTGGAGAAGATGGTATTCTTGCTTCTTATCTAGAACTTATAGGCATTCCTCAAACAAGTGCTGGATATTATCAAGCAGCATTGAGTTTTAACAAACGTGATTGTTTGAGTGTGTTAAAAAACTTTGACATCAAATGTGCAACTTCGGTATACATTAATGAAGGGGACCTTATAAATACGGCAGAAATTATAAATACTGTTGGGCTGCCCTGCTTTGTAAAGCCTAATAGAGCTGGTTCAAGTTTTGGTATTAGCCGTGTACAAACTGCTGAAATGCTACCAAAGGCGATACTTGAGGCCTACAAAGAAGATACAGAGGTAATCATTGAGAGTGAACTAATAGGTACAGAAGTATCTGTGGGTGCCTATAAGCATAACGGTTTAATTCAAGTATTAAACCCTACAGAAATTGTTTCAGAAAATGATTTCTTTGACTATGAGGCTAAGTATCTAGGGAAATCTCAAGAAATCACACCCGCTAGAATTTCAGAAAAGGAGACAAAATTGGTGCAGGAAGTAACTAAAAAAATATACCAAGTACTTAACATGAGTGGTATTACTAGAAGTGATTTTATTATACAAAACGGCGTACCGTATTTGATTGAAATTAATTCCATTCCTGGACTCTCTGAAGAAAGTATCATCCCAAAACAATTAAATGATGCTGGAATAACAATGACAGATTTTTATGCATTATTAATTGAAAATACATTAAAAGGAGCTTTGCAATAATAAATTTGAAATTCTAACCAGTTTAGGCTAGGCTAGAAAAAGGGATTAAATCTGTATCTTTACTATATAAATAAAATACCGTGTCAAACACTTCAAAAAAAATAGCTGTATTTCCTGGGTCTTTTGATCCTATAACACTAGGTCATGTTGATATTATAAATAGAGCGTTACCGCTTTTTGACACCATCATTATTGCCATTGGCAGTAATGCAACAAAAAAGAATATGTGGTCTTTGCAGGAGAGAAAAGCTGCCATTAAAACCCTTTTTGAAAACAATGATGCCATAAAAGTGGCTACTTATAAAGGATTAACTGCTACCTTTTGTAAAACCCAAGGGGCCCAGTTTATTTTAAGGGGTTTGCGTAACTCTACCGATTTTGAATATGAGCAAACCATTGCTCAGGCAAATGATAAAGTAAATGGAATAGATAGTGTTTTTATAATCTCAAGCCCAGAGTATGGTTTTATTTCTTCTTCTATAGTACGAGACATAGCAAGAAATGAGGGTGATTACAGCAAGCTTGTACCCTAGTCACCATTAATGATGTGAGGGTTATTTAAATAATTCCTTTTAATCTGGGAGTTTTTTTTATAACTGACCACATAATCAGTAATGTACCTGTGTTTTTTTCTTCGCTTTTAACACTGTTAAAACACTCCCCAGTACAATCAAAATTACAAAAGGGTAAAAAAGAGCATTACGAACAAACCAAAACCAAATGCATTACCTCCATTTATGATAGACAACACTTCTAAGGCAATTACTATTAATAATGAGACCGATCTAAAATACAACAGAGCAAAGCTTATTTGCAATACTTTATGGAGTTTATTACAGGATTAATTTTGGTACCATACCTTTTTGATTAAAAGTACGATACTAAGCTATAATTTAGAATTAAATTTAAACATAATTATTTTTCTGCTGCGTTAATTAAAATAGGGCACAAAAAAACTCCGCTAGTTTCCTAGTGGAGTGTTTTATTATAAGTAAAAATCAAATTATAGCGCAGCTACATGCTTAGCCATGTTTGATTTTAAATTAGAAGCTTTATTATTATGAATAATATTTTTCTTTGCTAACTTATCAATCAAACAGTTGATAGAAGGTAATGTCTTCTCTGCTTCTTTTTTGTCTTCAAGTTCTTGAAAACGCTTCATCGCATTACGAGCCGTTTTGTGTTGGTAACGATTAAGTAAACGCTTTGTTTCGCTACTTCTAATTCTCTTTAATGCTGACTTGTGATTTGCCATAATTGTTTTTATTAACTTTTTTGTAGTCCGTAGGGGAATCGAACCCCTGTTACATGGATGAAAACCATGCGTCCTAACCCCTAGACGAACGGACCGATTGTTTTTAATTCGGGTGCAAAAATACAAACATTTTTATATGCCACAAACCCTTTACAGACTTTTTTTAAAAAATTTTAATACGCCTTTGCAAACAATACTTTCCTAGCTGAAATATTTCCTGTAACAATACACGTGCCCCCCTCATTATCAGCATCTAATGGTATGCACCGAATGGTTGCCTTCGTTTCTTTTTTAATTTTCTCTTCGGTTGCTGTTGTTCCATCCCAGTGAGCAGAAATAAATCCACCTTTCTCGTCCAGTACTTTTTTAAATTCATCGTAACTAGAGACAACAGTTGTATGAGTTGTTCTATAGTTAATTGCCTTGGTATATAAATTTTCTTGAATTTCTTCTAAAAGAACCGCTACTCTAACTACAACCTGATCTGTTTCTACTATTTCTTTAGTAAGTGTATCGCGTCTTGCCATCTCTACAGTACCCTTCTCTAAATCTTTAGGACCAATAGCAATCCGCAAAGGCACCCCTTTTAATTCATACTCATTAAATTTCCACCCTGGTTTATGCGTATCTCTTTTGTCAAATTTTACACGCACTCCTTTGGCACGTAAATCTTTCATTAATTGATCTGCTACTTCACGTACGGCATCAAACTGTTCATTATTTCTATATATTGGAACAATAACAACTTGATCTGGCGCTAGCTTTGGAGGTAAAACCAAACCATTATCATCACTATGGGTCATAATTAAGGCACCCATTAAGCGTGTAGAGACTCCCCAAGAAGTTGCCCATACATATTCTTGCTTCCCTTCTTTTGTTGCAAACTTAACATCAAAGGCCTTGGCGAAATTTTGACCTAGAAAGTGAGATGTTCCTGCCTGTAAGGCCTTTCCATCTTGCATTAATGCTTCTATACAATAGGTCTCTAAGGCGCCTGCAAAACGCTCACTTTCTGTCTTTAAACCTTTGATAACAGGAACTGCCATATGGTTTTCAACAAAATCTGCATATACATTCATCATTTGCTCAGACTCAGCAATAGCCTCGGCTTTGGTAGCGTGTGCTGTATGACCTTCTTGCCATAAAAACTCTGTAGTGCGTAAAAATAAACGTGTGCGCATTTCCCAGCGTACTACATTAGCCCATTGGTTAATTAATAGCGGTAAATCTCTGTAAGATTGTATCCATTTTCTATAGGTATCCCAAATAATGGTTTCAGAGGTTGGGCGAACAATAAGCTCTTCTTCTAGCTTAGCTGTCTCGTCAACTACAATGCTTCCATCTTCGGCTGTTTTTAATCTATAGTGTGTAACAACAGCACATTCTTTAGCAAAACCATCTACATGACTTGCTTCTTTACTGAAATATGACTTTGGAATAAAAAGGGGGAAATATGCATTTTGATGTCCTGTTTCTTTAAACATTCTATCTAATTCTGCTTGCATCATTTCCCAAATAGCAAAACCATATGGTTTTATGACCATACAGCCACGAACACCACTGTTTTCAGCAAGATCTGCTTTGATAACTAATTCGTTATACCATTTTGAATAATCCTCTTCACGAGTCGTTAAGTTCTTAGCCATAGGTTTAAGTTTGGCACAAATATTGTGTGTATTGTATAGATTAGTTTACCTTGACAAAACTAACTAAATTTACCATGTTCAACAATTAAAATACCACAGTTATGCTCCGTTTTACCATTTCAGTAAAAAATATATTCTCTATAAGTATTTTTGGCCTTTTTTTCCTTCTTTTGTCTTCTTGCGGAACATACAACCAAACCAACTTCAATGAGGAGGATGGTATCTATAAGGCAAAAGCACCTGAACAACCTGAACAAGTTTCGGCAGAAAGAACACCGAGTGATAGCTATTACAAACAATATTTTAATTCAAAAACACAAGCCTATGATGCCCTTGAACAGGGTACTGTCTTCACAGACATCGAAGCCTATAGTACAACCGGAACCATAGATAAAAATGGATATATAGTTGAAGAGGAAACACAAGAAGAGGAAAACTACGGAGCCTGGGGCGAAAACAGCAAAGAACTATCAATAACTATTTATAACAACAATAATATACCATATTGGAATCGTCCTTACTGGTGGTATGGTTCTGGCTGGGGGTATTCAAACAATTGGTGCAGCCCTTTTTCGGGCATTGGTTATGGATGGGGATACCCATATTATGGCTATTATGGCTGGGGATATCCATACTATTATGGAGGCTATTATAATAATTACAACAACTCATATTATGGAAATCAATATAACGGATACGCCTATAGTAGAGGTAGAAGAAGTTCAGATTATTACAACGGTAGGTCTTCTTTAGGATCAAATCGATCTGCTATGAGAGACGCAGCTCGAGGAGTTTCAATTGCTAGAACAAAAAATACGCGAAAAAATTCAAATAATTTTACAACTACTAGAAATTCTAGAAATCTAAGAAGCATAAGAAGCAACCAAAGAAAAGAGTATGCTAGAAATATAAGAGATATCAGAACAACACCTAGCACCTATTCTAGAAGCAATAATACACAGTCAAGAAACACTAGAAATAGTAGTAATACTAGTAACTCTGCTGTAAGAGCAAACACATCTAGAGCCAATAGAAGCAACACATCACCTACAAGAAGAACATCAAGCCCTTCAAGAAGTTCTGGAACTAGTAGACCAAAAACTACTTCAAAAAGGGGGGGTCGACTAAACTAAGAAGGATAAAATACAATCCTAAATTGCCAAAAAAAACACTATGAAAAGAATCTTATCATTGATGTGTATACTAAGTTCAATGATGGTTATTAACGCCCAAACAATTACAGATGGTCTTCGTTATGCATCTACCTCTAGTTACGGTACTGCTCGATTTCAAGCCATGAGTGGTGCCTTTGGTGCACTCGGTGGAGATGTATCTGCCATAAGTATTAACCCCGCTAGTAGCGCTGTATTCCTAAATGCTAGCAGTTCTTTTTCAGTAGGCATTCAAGATACTGAAAACAGACTGCGTTTCCAGGATAACAACAGCAGTAGTTTTGATACAGACACAAGTATAAACCAACTTGGAGGTGTTTTTATTATCAACACAATCAATGAAGCATCCCCATGGAAAAAGTTTACAATTGCGCTTAATTATCAAGTAGAGAGCAATTATAGCACACAGGTATTTATATCTGGAAACAATCAAAATTCAATAGCTGATTTTTTCAAAAACCAAGCAGATGGTATAGCCTTAGAGCTTTTAGAATTACAAGGCACAGAAACTATTGGGGACCTGTATTCTTTTTTAGGCCAAACACAAGGTACTGCTGCTCAAAATGCCCTTTTAGGATATCAATCGTATATCATTAACCCTTTAAACCCATTAGACCCAAATAACACTAGCTATATTTCGAGCATAGGCACTGGCCCAGTGAGTCAAAAATATTTAAAAAATACTACTGGAAATAACAGCAAAGGAACTATCAATCTTGGGACTCAATTTACAGATCATTTCTATTTTGGTGGGAATTTGAATTCTCACAATATTTTGTATAGAGAAAGTACCTATCTAGAAGAGACTAATAACAATACGGGAAGCACCGTTACAGATATTCGATTTCAGAACACTCTTTTTGTATCTGGTGCTGGATTTTCTGCTCAACTTGGAACGATTGCTACTTATAATAGCCTAAGAGTTGGTATTGCCTTAGAAACTCCTACTTGGTATCAAATCAATGAGGAAACATCTCAGAGCATCGAAACTATTCGCTTAGAAAACAATAAGACTATAAACACAAACATCAATCCTAACATACTCAATATTTTTGAAGAGTACCGTTTAAGAACTCCTGGAAAAGTAACTGGAAGTGCCGCATATATTTTTGGTGAAAGTGGCCTTATAAGTATCGATTATTCATACAAAGATTATGCAAGCATAGCTTTTAACTCAAGCAGATCAACAAATGTATTTCAACAACTTAATACTATTATAAAGAATAATCTACAAGCCGCGTCTGCTATCAAACTTGGTGGTGAGTACAGGATTAAAAATGTAAGCTTTAGAGCAGGAATTCAGTACGAAGGAAGCCCATACAAAGACAGTCAAATAGCTAAAGACACCCATGGGTTTTCTTTTGGAGGGGGTTATAACTTAGGTAGCTATACTATTGACTTAGCCTACTCTAGAGTTTCACAAGACAGAAACCAACAGCAAGTATTTGGGCTTTCAGAAACATATACTAATGCTATTGCAACCAATGAAGCAGTGCTAACCATTGTATTTAACTTTTAAGATGTAACCACATAAAAAGCCCGCTATGTATTTTATAGCGGGCTTTTTATTATTATTAAAACTTTATCTCTCCGGAAATAGCCGTACTTTCTTATCTCTTTAAACTGAAGTGTCCTTTTAGTTCTTTCTGTATTGCTTGTTCTGTGTATTCTACTCTAAACCAGTAATCAC
>JBLHII010000099.1:0-7116 GCA_047616265.1 Minisyncoccia bacterium | reverse complement strand
TCTGTAGTTTTATTCTTAAGGATGGCTACAATATCAAACCTAGCATCTAATAAAATCTCATTTGAAATCAAATATTGATTTGCGGCTTTAACCAACAGTTTTATTTTTTCTGGCGTCACAAAAGAGCGCGGGTCTCCAAAAAAATCACTGTTCCTTGTTTTGACTTCTACTATAATAATTTGACTGTCTTTTTGAGCAATGATGTCTATTTCTGCTTTCTGAAAAGTCCAATTTCGTTCTAAAATAGTATAGTTGTTCTCTAGTAAATAGTTTGCGGCAAGGGCTTCGCCAAATGTGCCTAAATCGTTATGCGCTGCCATTTTTTTTTAAAATGCTAATAGTTTTGCGAATAATTAGGGAGTATTTATGTTTTAAAAATACGTGTTTTCGTCTTGTAAACAAACAATGGTTTTCGCAAGATGAAAAAAAAGCTTTTTACTGTAGGGAAGTGCTTAGTGCTACTAAATATAAGTTAACGTTACGTCTGCGCTAACATCTAGGCATACTTCTTTGCCTAATACTAAGGCTCTATTATCTTCAATGTGTCCTGCTGGAAAATGGAAACAAACAGGATACGCATAGTCGTCAACCGCTTCTAAAATAATTTCGACAGCCGTTTTTCCAAAAGGGGTGCTATTATCTCGCATATCACACATACCGCCCACGATAAGACCCGCAAGGTTTTTAAGGCGCCCACTTCTTTTTAGATTTTGCATCATTCTATCTATGTGATATAGCATTTCATCAAGATCTTCAATAAACAAAACCTTGCCATGCCAATCTAGCTCTGAGGGGCTGTTTAAAATGCTATACAGCACAGACAAGTTACCCCCAATTAATGTTCCAGTTGCTATTCCAGGCCTTGCTAGTAAAGAATCTTTAACTTGGTAAGTAATACTGTTGTTTTTGCCAAAGAGGACGTCTTGTAATGTGTCTTGAGAGGCTTGTGACCTTTTTTCAATATCCAAACACATTTGCCCATGAATGGTAGGGATCGTAAGCTTATTAATATGGCTATGCAATACCGTAACATCACTGTAGCCAACAAGCCATTTTGGATGCTTTATAAAGTTGGTGAAATCAAGAAAATCAATCATGCGATTGGTGCCATACCCGCCACGAGCACACCAAATAGCCTTTATCATTGGATTGTCTAGTGCATCTTGAAAATCTTGTGCTCGCAATGCGTCATCTCCAGCATATTGATTTTTTTCTGCACCTATGGTTTTTCCTAAGCAGACCTCTAAGCCCATTTTTTTGACAAATAAGATGGCGGGTGCTAATTCTTTTTTTGAAACTTTTCTAGCCGTTGAAACAAGTGCTATGGTATCGCCTTTCTTGAGATTTTTTGGTTGTGTTTGAAACAATTTTATGGGTTTTAATACACTAAAAATGAAACTTTTAAGTTATATTCAGGTCTTTAACTATATCCCGTACTTTAAAAGTACATATGATTTCTCCAAATTGCACCATTAAAAATATGTTTTATGGAAATTACTTTTAACCCTCCTTGCAATACTGCAACACTTGACCCTTATATTCCTTCGGGTCCAAACCCCTGGACTTCTCAAAAAATAAAACACATTTACAGACGTCTTGCCTATGGCGCTAATCTAGATGTCATAGATGCCGGGCTTTTGCTTACACCCGAAACACTTATAAACACTATTGTTGACACTGCTGCTAATTTAGCTCAAACACCAGCGCCACCTTGGGGGTATTTCGCTTTGAGTACCTTTACCGATTTTGAAATAGACAACCCTACTTTTATAAATGAATGGACTTTACAAACAGCCAATGACACTATTCAAGACGGTTTTAGAGGTAGGCTCACCATGTTTTGGATGAATCATTTTGTTACCAAGCTTGAAACGTATAACTATTCCCCGTATATGTTTCAGTATTATAATTTAATGCAGACTTATTCCTTAGGGAATTTTAAAGAATTTGTAAGAGCTATAGGCACTAATTCTACAATGCTACGCTTCCTTAATGGATTTGAAAATACCAAAAACAACCCAAATGAAAATTATGCAAGAGAGCTTTTAGAGTTATTCACCCTAGGCGAAAACAACAACTATACACAACAAGACATTTTAGAGGCCTCTAGAGCATTAACAGGATATAACCATTGGGACGAGCCTGGTGCCCAAATATATTTTGATGATAGCACCTGGGATGAAAATCCCAAAACTATTTTTGGATCTGAAGAAATCTACACCTATGATGAGCTCATAGACACACTTTTTGAACTTAGAGAGACCGAAATTGCACAATTTATTTGCACAAAACTTTACAAATTTTTTGTGAGTAATGAGTATGATGTTATCACACAACAGGATATTATAAATCCTTTAGCGCAAACACTTATAAATGCTAACTTTGAGATGGTCCCTATGTTGAAACAGCTTTTCAAAAGTGAACACTTTTTTGATGAACGCGCACTTGGTGTTATTATTAAAAGTCCTTATGATGCTATTTTTACATATCTCAATGAAAGCAACTTCTATTATGAAGACAGCATGATGGAGGGTATTAACTACTATGCGGGAATTATAGGACAAAAACTATATGACCCACCAGATGTTTCTGGCTGGCAACGTGACGAAGCTTGGATTAATTCATCAACCCTTACGGGGCGTTGGCAAATAATGGAATTCTTACACAATTATTTATATGGTGAAGAATTGCAAGGCTCCTTTATAGATCTTGCTCGCGCATTATCTAATGATAGTAATGACCCTTATGTCATTACTAGGGCTGTTGTAGACTTCTTTATGTCTAAGGAATTATTTTCGGAGGCTGATTATGACATTGCGACCACCATTTTGAAATGGGAAGTACCCCAAAATTATTATGATGAAGGCCTTTGGAATCTAGACTGGGAATATGCTCCCTACCAAGTGTATCTACTCCTTATCCACATGACTAAAATGCCCGAATTTCAACTTAAATAATACTGCTATGTTTATCAATCATAATCATCACGCCAAAGGAATCAAAGGAAATAAACACGCCCATGATCAAGAACATGCTACATGGAATCGTCGTTCCTTTATTCAGGCCCTAGGGCTTGCCGGAGCGGGCAGTATGATGCTAGGCGGCACTAATGTAAGTGCGACGGCGCCCTCACCATTATCTGTTGCACTATCCCAAACAGAAAATGATAACATCCTTGTAATCATTCGGCTTAAAGGAGGAAATGATGGGCTCAATACCATTGTCCCTGTATACGATTATGACACCTATGCAAATTTACGACCAACGATATACCATCAAGAAAACGATCTTCTAGCGCTAAGTCCAGATTTTTCAATACCCAATTACATGAATCCTTTAGAATCTGTTTGGGGAGATGGTAATATGAAAGTAATTCACGGGGTTGGCTATCCAGTTCAAGATTTATCTCACTTTAGATCTAGTGATATTTGGGCTTCAACAGATGCTATAAACGTTGAACCAACAGGTTGGTGGGGACGTTACTTTGAAAATTTATACCCAGATTATTTAATCAATCCTCCAGCAGCTCCTCCAGCCATACAAATTGGTAGTATTGGCAACCTTATTTTTGAAGGGTCAGATAATAATTACGCCTTTTCTGTTGCCAATCCAGATCAATTAGCCAGTGTGGCAGAAAACGGAAGCCTACATGATGTTGTTAATATTCCTGAATGCGTGTATGGAGACAAACTGCTCTTCATGCGCGCCACTGCAAACACAACATTTACGTATACAGGAGTCATTAACGATGCCTACATGGCATCTACCAACGAAGCGCCATACACCGAAAACCCTCTGTCAAAACAGCTTGCAATTATTGCTAGAATGATTAAAGGAGGATTGGGTACCAAAGTATACATGGTGTCATTGGATGGTTTTGATACACATGCCAATCAAGTTCAGAAGCACAGAACACTTCAAGAAGACTTAGCAAGCTCTATAAAAAACTTTTATGACGACCTGGCAACTGCAGGATATGATAATACGGTATTAGGAATGACGATATCGGAGTTTGGGCGTCGTCCTTTCGAAAACGGATCTAACGGAACAGATCATGGCGCTGCGTCACCTACAATGTTATTTGGAGCAGGTCTTAACGGAAGTGGCTTTGTAGGAGAACACCCAGATCTAGATGCTAGCGCTTGGGACATCAACAGTAATCTGGTCCCTTCTACAGACTTTAGAGATGTATATGCTAGTGTATTAACAGATTGGTTTTGTTTAGATCCTAGTATCGTAAATACTATTTTATTGAATGATACCTATGAAACTCTTGAACTTGGATTTAATTGTCAAGGATTGGGTTTTCAAGACGTTGGAAATATCAGCAACTTCACCCATGTTCCTACCTATAGAGACAACCGTACCTATATTGAAATTAAAATCGAAAACACTGCGCACCTGGATATTAAATTATTTAATATCTTAGGGCAAGAAGTAGCAACATTAAATAATGAAATTTTATATCCTGGCAAACACATCATTGATGTAAAATCCAGAGCAAATATGAGATTGCCTCTTGGGCAGTATATCTATAGGATTAACACAAGAGGTCAATTTTACAGTAAGAGTATTATTATTAAGTAATCCATTTCTATTTAGATTCGGCAATAACACTTCATAAAAACCAACCTTTCTCAACATTCGCTTAAATGCGGGATGCTATTTACATTCTTGTCAAATTTCCGAAGATAAAATCGTTATTTTTGTAGCATAACCTTTTGTCAAATCAATATGAGTCAAGATCCAAAAAGATATACGATAACCGCTGCATTACCATACACCAATGGGCCTGTTCACATCGGTCATTTAGCAGGCGTATATGTGCCTGCAGATATTTATGCGCGTTTTCAACGCATGCAAGGAAAAGATGTAGCTTTTGTATGTGGTAGTGATGAGCATGGAGTGCCAATTACTATTAAAGCAAAAAAAGAAGGAATTACACCACAACAAGTAGTAGATAAATACAACGGTATCATAAAGCAGTCTTTCGAAGATTTTGGAATTTCTTTTGACAATTATTCGCGCACGTCTGCTAAGATACATCACGATACTGCTAGTGATTTTTTTAAAAAATTATACAGTGAAGGCAAGTTTTTAGAAGAGATAACAGAACAATTATATGATGCAGAGGCAAACCAATTTCTGGCAGATAGATTTGTGGTGGGTACCTGTCCAAAATGTGGCAACGAGGAAAGTTATGGAGACCAGTGTGAAAACTGTGGGACATCTCATAACGCAACAGACCTCATCAACCCAAAAAGTGCTATTACGGGGGCCGTACCCTCGGTAAAAGAAACCAAACATTGGTTTTTACCACTAGACCAATATGAACCATTTTTAAAAGAATGGATTCTGGATAGTCATAAAAAAGATTGGAAAACCAATGTATATGGACAATGTAAATCCTGGATTGATGATGGCTTACGCCCACGTGCTGTCACACGTGATCTAGACTGGGGTATTCCAGTCCCTGCACCAGATGCAGACGGAAAAGTACTTTATGTATGGTTTGACGCACCTATTGGTTATATCTCGGCAACCAAAGAATGGGCTGCCAGAGAAGGTAAGAATTGGGAGCCTTACTGGAAAGACAAAGACACTAAATTATTACATTTTATAGGGAAAGATAATATCGTTTTTCATTGTATTATTTTTCCAAGTATGCTGAAAGCAGACGGTAGTTATATTTTACCTAACAATGTGCCCGCTAATGAGTTTTTAAATTTAGAGGGGAATAAAATATCTACTTCAAAAAATTGGGCCGTATGGTTGCATGAGTACTTAGAAGATTTTCCAGATCAGCAAGACGTGATGCGATACGTCTTAACCGCAAATGCACCAGAGACAAAAGACAATGACTTTACTTGGGCAGATTTTCAAGCTAGAAATAACAATGAGTTGGTCGCTATCTTCGGAAATTTTATAAACCGAGTAACCGTGTTAACACACAAATATTATGAAGGCGTTGTGCCTATAGCGGGTGAACTTTTAGAGATCGATGAAAAAACCTTGGACACATTAAGAGCTTATCCAGCAGTGATTGCAAGTTCTGTAGAACGTTACCGCTTTAGAGAAGCGCAACAAGAACTCATGAATGTAGCTCGTTTGGGTAATAAATACCTAGCAGATGAAGAGCCTTGGAAAACTATTAAAACAGATGAGCAGCGTACCAAAACAGTTATGTATGTTGCACTTCAAATTGCGGCTGCATTGGCAATTTTAAGTGAGCCTTTTTTGCCGCATACTTCAAAAAAATTACGAGACATGCTTCATCTCAGTACAAGAGAAGTCGAAAGCGCTTTACAATGGGGCGATGTTGCGACTAAACAACATCTAATAGCTGCGGGACATACCATACAAAAAAATGAACTCCTGTTTAGCAAAATTGAAGAAAGCCAAATACAAGTACAAATGAACAAGCTGGTCGCTAGCAAACTAGCAAACGAGATTGCTAACAAAGAAATAACTCCTCAAAAAGACACCTCTACCTTTGATGATTTCACAAAATTGGATTTACGTGTTGGAACTATTGTTGCGGCAGAAAAAATGCCTAAGACTAAAAAATTGTTGGTATTAAAAGTTGATACTGGTTTGGATGTACGCACCATTGTCTCTGGAATTGCAGAAAGTTTCACTCCAGAAGAAATTATAGGAAAGCAAGTAACCGTTTTGGTAAATCTAGCACCACGAGCCTTAAGAGGTGTGGAAAGCGAAGGGATGATCTTAATGACAGAAATGCCAGATGGAAAACTTGTCTTTGTAAATCCCGATTCTGCCGATGTAAGCAACGGTGCAACTATTGTATAGAAATGCTGAAAATTGCAAATCATCCTATTTATACCTATGCATTGCCAGAAGGGCATCGATTTCCGATGGCCAAATATGAGCTGCTTCCAAAATTATTACTTGACAACGGAATTTGTACTCAGGAAAACTTTTTTGAACCCCCTAAAGTTTCTAAAGCGCTTATTTTAAAAGTACATAGCAACTCTTACTATGAGCGCTTGCTATCCTTGTCATTAGATAAAAAGGAAGTCCGGAGAATAGGATTTCCTTTACGACAAGAGTTGGTAGATAGAAGTCACTATATCATTGGTGGAACGATACAAGGAT
>JBLHII010000098.1:0-7191 GCA_047616265.1 Minisyncoccia bacterium | reverse complement strand
TTTTTATGATTTTGTTCAGGTCTCATTTTAGTATGTATTAAGAATTAGTAGTACCTCACCTTTTCATCAAAAATCAAAGTACATATTTACCTTGATACTCGCTACTTATTTTGTAATTCTTTCTTTAAATAATTTGCTGTAAACCCTTTGTTCTTTTTAACAATATCTTCTGGAGTTCCTTTAGCCATTACAGTTCCTCCGCTTTTCCCACCCTCAGGTCCAATGTCTATAATGTAATCTACTGTTTTTATAACATCAAGGTTGTGTTCTATAATTAAAACAGTATTGCCCTTATTTACCAACTTTTGCAATACAATCATTAACACCCTAATATCTTCAAAATGCAATCCTGTAGTGGGTTCGTCTAGAATATAAAAGGTATTTCCAGTGTCTCGCTTTGAAAGCTCTGTAGCTAATTTAATACGCTGTGCTTCTCCACCAGATAATGTAGTAGACTGCTGTCCTAGGGTAATGTATCCTAGTCCTACATCGCGTATGGTTTTTAATTTTCTATATATCTTAGGGATAAGCTCAAAGAAATCACAAGCTTCATTGATGGTCATTTCTAATACATCATAAATAGATTTTCCTTTGTAGCGTATTTCTAGGGTCTCTCTATTAAACCGTTTTTTTTGACAGGTCTCACAAGCTACATATACATCTGGTAAGAAGTTCATTTCTATCACTTTTAGACCGCCACCCCTACAGGTCTCGCATCTACCTCCTTGTACATTAAAACTAAACCTTCCTGGTTTGTATCCACGGATTAAGGACTCAGGAACCTTTGCAAACAGGTTTCGTATTTCAGAAAATACTCCTGTGTAGGTTGCTGGGTTAGAGCGTGGTGTTCTGCCAATAGGAGATTGGTTAATGTCAATTACCTTATCAAGATGTTCCAACCCCTTAATTTTTTTATATGGCATCGGTACTTTAACACCATTAAAGAAATGTGCATTTAGAATAGGGTAGAGGGTTTCATTGATAAGTGTGGATTTTCCACTACCAGAGACCCCTGTAACTCCGATCATCAAACCTAATGGCATATGTACACTTACATTTTTAAGGTTGTTTCCAGTGGCTCCTGTGAGGGTTAAGGTGTGTCCGTTCCCTGTTCTACGTACTTCAGGGATTTCAATTCTTTTAGTACCGTTTAAATACTGAGCCGTAAGAGTATTGTGTTTTAATATTTCAGAAGGAGCTCCCTCGCTTACAATTTCTCCACCAAACTTTCCCGCAGCAGGACCCATATCGATAACATAGTCTGCATGTTCTATCATGTCTTTATCGTGTTCTACCACAATGACAGAGTTGCCTATGTCTCTCAAGGAAATAAGAGATTGTATTAACTTTTCGTTATCGCGTTGGTGCAAACCAATGCTAGGTTCATCTAGAATGTATAACACCCCCACAAGTTGAGAACCAATTTGTGTGGCAAGCCTAATGCGTTGCGCCTCACCACCAGATAGAGATTTAGAACTTCTATCAAGTGCCAAATAGGTAAGCCCCACATCAACTAAAAACTGAAGCCTTGTTTTTACTTCTTTTACAATTTCACTAGCAATTTTAAGTTGGGTGTCGCTAAGATGGTTCTCTACATCATCAAACCAAGCTGCCAACTCAACAATATCCATATGGGCAAGCTCTGCTATGTTTTTTCCATGAACTTTAAAGTTTAAAGATTCTTTACGGAGTCTGCTTCCTTGGCAATCTGGACAGGCAATTTTATCCATGTATTCTTTTGCCCATCGTTTTAAAGAGGTGGTTTCGCTGTCATCATAAGTATTTTGTATAAAGTGAACCACACCTTCAAAATCTATTTTATAATTACGGGTAATCCCTAGTGTTTTAGACTGAAGCTCAAATGAATCATTACCGCCATAAAAGATAAGTTCTTTGGCTTCTTCTGAAATGCTCTTAAAGGCATCTGTTAGCTTAAAGTTAAATCGTTGGGCAATGAGTTCTAGTTGTTTAAATATCCAGTTGTTTTTCTGTGGACCATGGGGCGCTAATGCTCCGTTCTTAATTGATAATGAGGTGTCTGGCACCACTTTATCTATGTGTACCTTGTGCAAGCTTCCTAGCCCTTTACAGGTAGGGCACATACCTTTAGGAGAATTAAATGAAAAGTTATTAGGCTCAGGATTAGGGTAAGAAATACCGCTTTCTGGGCACATGAGTGACCTGCTAAAATAACGAGCTGTATTGGTGTCATTGTCTAATACCATAAGCACATCATCTCCTTGATACATAGCAGTGACAATACTCTCGGTGAGTCGTTTGTCATTGTCAATAGCATCACTAATTTTTAAACGATCAATAACCGTTTCTATATCGTGCATTTTGTAGCGGTCTATTTTCATTCCCTTTACAATGTCACGTACTTCACCATCTACACGTACCTTTAAAAAACCTTGCTTTGCTATTTGCTCAAAAAGTTCTCTATAGTGTCCTTTTCTAGACCTAATAATAGGAGCGAGGATGCTCACCTTTTTATCTTTAAACTCAGATAGGATGAGGTTCTTGATTTGTTCATCACTGTAACTCACCATCTTCTTGCCAGTGTTGTAGCTGTAAGCATCACTTCCACGCGCGAAGAGGAGTCTTAAAAAATCATAAATTTCTGTAATGGTACCTACGGTTGAGCGAGGGCTTTTGCTTGTTGTTTTTTGCTCAATAGCAATTACTGGAGAGAGACCGTCTATTTTATCTACATCCGGACGTTCTAGGTTGCCAAGAAATTGGCGCGCATAGGCAGAAAATGTTTCTATGTAACGGCGTTGTCCTTCTGCATAAATGGTGTCAAAAGCCAAAGAAGATTTACCACTTCCTGAAAGACCTGTAATTACAACCAGTTGGTCTCTAGGGATAGAAACATCTATATTTTTTAAGTTGTGGACTCTAGCGCCCATAACATCAATACTAGCCAAGTTTTTTGCCATAGTTTGCAAAGGTACTTAAAGTCTTTGAAAATTTAGCAGGTAGGGCAGTCTCCCAAATGTTAATTGTTTTATATAGTTTCTAAAAAAAAATTAGCTCCTGGCGCTTTTGGTAAGAATAGGCAGTGCAGAAATTATAATAAAAAAGAGTGCACTAATTACAAATGAGAAGCTACAAATAAGTGCGATGGTTGGAAACTGAAATAACACACTTACTAAAGGAACTAGCACCCCTATTGTTGCCAAAGACGCAAATAATATGTAAAGGAACTGCAATGAGTTAGTCAGCCCGCTTTGTTTGATGTTCTGAGCTTCATAAAGTTTAGGGATTAGCTCTGTATTAATAAATTCTCCAAGCTTAGAGAGAAACACGTCATTAAATGATGAATACTCAAAGCTTATAGGATCAATACTATTTGCCAAACGTATAATTTCGTCTTGATGTTTCTCATGCAAAGCATCTAGGTGTAACGCATTTTTAAAATCCCCTAATTTATACCCAAAGTTGTACCACAGTCCAGAACCTACATTATGCTCTAACCATTTTTTTAAAATAGCTAGATTATATTGTGTAGGATACACAATCGATTTAGGAAGGTTTTTTTGTTTGGGTTCTGTGAAGAGCAGTGACTTTAGCTCTAGATACAATGTTTCTGTTTCATCAAAGCCTTTTTTTTCTTCTAGGAACTCTATGGCTCGTTTAGACTTTCCCTTATAAAATTCTTTAACATCAAAAAAGCTAAGGCCTTCAAACTTTTGATCAACAAATGTTTTAACGCCAGGCAGCCAAATTTTACTCGTAAAGATAATTTCTATTATTTCACGAACTGCGTTCATTTTATTTACCAAGACTCGAGGTTGTCTATTACAAGTAACCAGAATACGCTTCATTCCAAAAATACGGAACACGATATATGCAAGCATAACAATAGCAATAAAACCACTAATACCAATAAATAATGGAATTTGGTTTTGCGGTAATTTAATAAAAGCGAGGGTAGTCGGTGTTTTTTGATTTAAAAAAAACAGTATCGAAATGAATAAAATGCATGATAACACGAGTGGTATCAAGACAGTGTAATGTGTAAAACAGAATTTTTTGCTCATTTATTTAAAAACTAATCCCTGAAATCACTCTCAGGTTATTAGCGTACAGCCAGGTAGGTTTTAAAAATAATTTCAAATTTACGCCATTATGTAGTAAAAATCCTACGCTTTTACGTTTAATTACAATTCTATAGATGCGTTGTTGTTTGATGTGTTGATATTCTTAAGTTTTAAAAACCTACAGCGGTATCATCTCCTCTTTTATCTGCACCTGCTTCTAGAGAACCATCAGGAAGGACCCTTATGCCGTCTACTTTACCAATTATGGAGGTGCTTTCTTGTTCTATGGTGTAGCCTTTTTTTTCTAATTCTTTTACTATTTGGATATCAAAACCGTGGGCTTCAAACGTAACGATATCTGGTAGCCATTGATGATGAAACCTAGGAGCATTAACTGCGTCCTGCATAGACATTTCAAACTCATATACATTTAAGATAGTTTGCAAGACGGAGGTAATGATAGTGGATCCTCCAGGAGTGCCTAAAGTCATCCAGAGTGCTCCGTCTTTCTCCACTAAAGTTGGCGTCATTGAGCTTAACATTCTTTTTTGTGGTGCAATAGCATTGGCACCTCCACCAATAAGCCCAAACAAATTAGGAGTTCCTGGCTTTGCACTAAAATCATCCATTTCATTATTTAAAAAAAAACCTAACTCTTTGCAGTATAATTTTGAACCAAAGTTAGCATTCAAGGTCGTAGTAACTGCAATTGCATTTCCGAAGGAGTCAATAATAGAGTAGTGTGTGGTTTCTGGGCTCTCATAGCCTGGAATGGTTCCATGTTTAATATCTTTAGAGGCTGTTGCCAAGTCAAAAGAAAAGTTTTCCATTCTTTTACTCAAATACGTATCATTTAATAAAGAGTCTACCGGGATATCAATAAAATCTGGATCTCCTAAATAGTGACTCCTATCTGCATACGCTCTTCGTTCTGCCTCTATAAGTACTTGAATTGTTTTGATGCTGTTATGACCATAGTATGCAAGTGGGAATTTGGCAGTTGTTTTGAGTATTTGCGCCATACAAATACCACCGCTAGAAGGGGGTGACATAGAAATAACGCGCATGTCTTTATAATCAAACACAATAGGATTTCGCCATTGTGCCTCATAAAGGGCTAGGTCTTTTAAGCTGATAACACCCCCTTTTTTTTGCATAAACGTTACAAGCGTTTCTGCAAGAGCTCCTTGATAAAAAGCACTTCTTCCCTTATCTGAAATTTGTTGTAAGGTATGGGCTAAGGCTTCATTTTTAAAAATGTCACCTGCGGTAAATTGTTTTGTGTAGATAGAGTTTTCTTGGTTTACTTCTTTAAAAATGGGGCGGTACGTGTTAAATTGTTTTGCTTGTTTATCGGTGAGTTTAAACCCGTTTTTTGCCAATAAAATAACAGGAGCTAAAATAGTTTCTATTGGCAATGTGCCAAATTTCTCATGGGCTTTAAAAATACCGGCAATCGTTCCAGGAATACCCACGGCCAAGCCTCCTGTTTTACTCTTTTCAGTAAGATAGGTGTCTTTTTTATCAAGATACATTTCCTTGTAGGCTTTTAGAGGTGCTTTTTCTCTGTAATCTAGTGCACCTAATAAACCGTCATGTGTTCTGTAGATCATAAAGCCACCGCCTCCCAAGTTTCCTGCATTTGGATAGCAAACAGCTAAGGCCATTTCTGTCGCTACCATTGCATCAAAGGCATTTCCTCCTTGTTGCATGATGTCGCTTCCAATTTTTGAAGCTTCTTCTCTGGCAGATACTACCATAGCGTTTTCTGTAACCAAACCAATAGTAGCTGTTTTTTTTCCTGGAATATTGGTTTTTGTAGTATCACATTGACTAAATAATAGCATCAATAGTGCTGAAAAGAGGAGAAATACTTTTTTCATGTTAGTGATGTGATTTTATTTTTTGAAAAGACCCTTAATTCTTCAAAAAAAGAGGTAAACTCAGCTTCAAACTGGGTGTAAAATTGGTCGAGTTCTAAATGAGCAAGGTGCATGTTATTCGTATGTTTTACCCGAACACTCATTTGCTCTAATATTTTGCTTATCCCATCAATGCTAGCATAGCTTAGCAGCCAATTGCTTGAAACCATAGGAGGTATCATCCGTTGTATACGGCTTGGCAGTATTTCGTGATTCTTATCCAGAAGTTCATAAAATGTTGCTACATATTGGTCCAAGGGTTGGCTGTGGTATTTTTTCCAGTTCTTAGCCAGAAAATGATCGTAAAAAATATCTACAATAACACCACTATAATGACCATGGTTTTTATGCAATCGTTTGGTGCTTTGTTTTACAATTGGATGTTGGTCAGTAAAGCTATCAATACCGCGGTGTAATAAAATTCCTTTTTGAAGTGTTTCTGGATAGTTTAGGTATTTTCTTCCTTTGATACCATCTGCAATAAAATTACCAATAGTAATGTCTTGGTCATCACCAGAAAGATATATATGCGCTAGAAAATTCATTATGTAAATTTACACAAATATCAAGGCAACAATTTCTTTTTAAAAAAGTATATTTGTGCACCTTTTTCATCTCTATTTAAAATCCTTTATTTTGAGAGAACTATTGGCCAGACACAGGACTATTTCAGTAGAATGTTTACTGAAATATCAAACCATAAAAACTTAAATTTAACGACATAACGACATAATGACATTAATAAAATCAATTTCTGGAATTAGAGGAACCATTGGTGGTACTCAGGGAGAAAACCTAACGCCTATAGATGCCGTAATGTATGCAGCGGCTTACGGAACTTGGGTTCAGCAGCAACGCAGTAAAAAAGCTTATCGCGTTGTAGTTGGCCGTGATGCTCGTATAAGCGGTAACATGATACAGGAACTGGTAATGAATACCTTAGTTGGTTTAGGCATTGATGTTATTAATCTTGATTTGTCTACTACCCCTACAGTAGAAATGGCTGTTATCATGGAGCATGCAGATGGAGGTATTATTCTTACTGCAAGCCACAACCCAAAACAATGGAATGCTTTAAAATTATTAAACAATAAGGGAGAGTTTTTAGATGCAGCTGCAGGTCAAGAAATTTTAGATCTTGCCGAGGGCGCTTCAATGACTTTTGCAGAGGTTGATAATTTAGGAGAAATAACTAGAAATGATGCATATATAGATTTACACATAGA
>JBLHII010000097.1:0-7229 GCA_047616265.1 Minisyncoccia bacterium | reverse complement strand
AGAATAGCTTGAAACTTTCTATCACGACCTTGCTTAGCTGTACCACCTGCCGAATCTCCTTCAACCAAGAATACTTCACATTTTTCTGGATCTTGCTCAGAGCAATCACTCAGTTTACCTGGCAAACCACCACCGCTCATGACGGTTTTACGTTGCACCATTTCACGAGCTTTACGTGCCGCATGACGCGCCGTTGCAGCTAAGATTACTTTTTGAACAATCACCTTAGCATCAATTGGGTTTTCTTCTAGGTAATTTTCAAGCATTTCAGAAACGGCTTGGCTTACTGCTGAAGTAACCTCACGGTTTCCTAATTTTGTTTTTGTTTGACCTTCAAATTGTGGTTCTCCTACTTTTACAGAAATAATAGCTGTTAGACCCTCTCTAAAATCATCTCCGGCAATATCAAACTTTAATTTATCTAACATACCTGAGGCATCTGCATACTTCTTTAAGGTATTTGTTAAACCACGACGAAACCCGCTTAAATGTGTTCCTCCCTCATGAGTATTAATGTTGTTTACGTAAGAATGAAGGTTTTCTGTGTATGATGTGTTATACACCATAGCAACCTCAACAGGAATTCCATTCTTTTCTCCTTCCATAGAAATAACATCCCCGATCAACATCTCACGATTACTATCTAAGAAACGAATAAATTCTTTTAATCCTTCTTCACTATAAAATTTTTCTCCTTTAAACGCACCATTCTCTTCTGTAACACGTTTGTCCTCAAGAGTAATCGTGAGCCCTTTGTTAAGATAAGCTAACTCACGCAGGCGATTTGCTAAAGTATCATAGTTAAACTCTACTGTTTGTTGGAAAATTTCATGATCAGGCTTAAAGGTGACCATCGTTCCACGAAAATCTGTTGTTCCTACAGATTTTACAGGATACATTGATTTTCCACGCTCGTATTCTTGCTCATATATTTTACCTTCACGATATACCGTAGCTTTTAAAGCTCCCGATAGGGCATTTACAACAGAAACTCCTACCCCGTGTAGACCACCAGATACTTTATAACTGTCTTTATCAAACTTACCACCTGCACCAATTTTAGTCATTACGACCTCAAGAGCAGAGACGCCTTCTTTTTTGTGAATGTCTACGGGTATACCACGACCATTATCTGTTACGGTAACACTATTGTCTTCATTGATCCAAACATTAACAGTATCACAGTAACCACCCATTGCTTCATCAATAGAATTATCTACTACTTCATAAACCAAATGGTGTAACCCTCTTATTCCTACATCCCCAATATACATGGATGGACGCATACGCACATGTTCCATACCCTCTAGGGCCTGGATTTGATCTGCACCGTAATTACCTTTATTTTGTTCTTCGCTCATAAATAGTTAAATTCAAAAAGTTTGTATGTTACCCTAAAAAATAAGTAAAAACAACCGGTATAAAAACCGTGTACAGCCTTAAAATTTAGGACCCAAACAAATATAACCAAACAGACAGGAAAACCTAGTAATTATAGAGGCTTTAGCCGTTAAGTTATTAACAAATAATTGTGAAAAACCGTGCTATTTTATTTGTAAAAAATATTTAAATTACTATCGTGTGTTTTTACGTTAAAAACAAAACACACCAATAACTTCTTTATTAAAAATCTCAATAAAAAACAATCTCAAAATGAAAAAAATTATTTTAAAATGGTATCCAGTAATCTTAGCTTTCCTTTGTTTATTATACTCGGTAGGTTATGGTATTATGGGTATGACAGAAGAAGCTCAATATTCTGCACATTGGCCAGGAACTATATTATTGTTTGCAATAGCAATTAGACAAAGAAGAACAACATGAATTTAGGATTTTTTTTAATAGGTGCCATTATATTCTCTGTATACATAGGGTTGACATTTTGGAATATTTTTTACTCTAACAAGAAACAGAAAGAGGAGAACTATCCAAATTTGAATAAAAATACAACAGATAATGTAAAATCACCTCCTGAGCAAGATTAAGTTAAACACTGAGAATAAGCTAACTCAAAAGCACCTCAGCGACCTCTTTAGCTATGGTGTGATAAAAAAGTGATTCGAGTTGCATTAGCATGTATTTGCTAGTGGCTAGAATTCACTTGACCTTTACACGATAATAAAACTATAAAAGTAACCCACTCTAGACCACAATTAAAAAAAAGCATTCCCCAAACTAGTTCCTTACGAAAAAGCTTGGAGACAGGAGCTAATGAAGTTGCAGAAATCACGTTTTACATACCAGTATTTGCCGGAGAAACACTTATCGAGACAAGTACACATTCTTTATTTACGATTCCAGGCGAAAAAGCATGGACAATAATATTAAATAGCGAAATCAATCTTTAGGGCTCCTGTTCAAATTATCAAAAAAAACGATGTAGCGTTTACAACAGCTGCTGTTTTTATCGCTTTCAATCAAACAAAAAGAGGCGTTGACATGCACCTAGGATGGGGTCATGTTATCGCTAGCACTTCTTTTAGCAAGGCAGCAAAAAAATAATTAAAATAGCTTCAAATAAAAAAGGCCTAGAATTGATATTCTAGGCCTTTTTTATAACATTACTATTTTAACTGCTATCTACTATAGTTTGGTGCTTCTTTGGTAATGGTTACATCATGTGGATGGCTTTCGTTTATACCACTAGCAGTTATTTTAACAAACCTTCCTGTCTCTTTTAGCGTATTGATATCCTTAGATCCACAATATCCCATACCAGCTCTTAAACCGCCAATAAATTGTGTCATACTCTCTAGTAATTCACCTTTATAAGGAACACGACCAACAATACCTTCTGGCACTAGTTTTTTAATATCATCTTCTACATCTTGAAAATACCTATCTTTAGATCCATGCTTCATCGCCTCTACAGACCCCATTCCACGGTAACTCTTAAACTTTCTACCTTCATAAATAATGGTTTCGCCTGGAGACTCTTTTGTCCCCGCTAGCAAAGAACCTAACATGACACAATCTGCTCCAGCAGCAATAGCTTTTGGAATATCACCCGTATAGCGTATGCCTCCGTCAGCAATAACAGGTACTCCTGATCCTTTAATAGCAGCAGCTACTTCTAGCACTGCAGAGAATTGAGGAAACCCTACACCAGCCACTACACGTGTTGTACAAATTGATCCAGGGCCAATTCCAACCTTTACAGCATCAGCTCCAGCTTCTACAAGGTATTTTGCAGCTTCTGGAGTAGCAATATTACCTACTACTACATCTAAATTCGGAAATCTTTTCTTTACCTCTTTTAATACCCTAACCACCCCTTTAGTATGTCCATGAGCAGTGTCTATAATTACAGCATCTACATGCGCATTTACAAGAGCCTCTGCTCTCTCTACAGCATCTGGTGTAACACCAAGTGCAGCAGCTACACGCAACCGACCAAAAGAATCTTTATTGGCTGTTGGCTTTAAAGTAAGTTTTGTAATGTCTCTAAATGTTATTAAACCCAATAAAGTTCCATCTTTTTCAACAACAGGCAGTTTTTCAATTTTATTTTGTTGTAAAATAGCCTCTGCTTCTTTTAGTGATGTTCCTTTGGCAACTGTCACTAGGTTTTCGAAGGTCATTATATCTTCTAGTTTTCTGTCAAAGTTTTTTTCAAAACGCAAATCACGATTGGTTACAATACCAATTAACTTTCCTGCATCATCAATAATTGGAATTCCTCCGATACTGTATTCCCGCATGGTTTTTTGAGCATCACCAACGTTATTCTCTTTTTTGAGTGTTACAGGATCTTGTATCATACCACTCTCAGCTCGTTTTACTTTACGAACCTCTGCAGCCTGTTCCGCAATAGTCATGTTTTTATGCAATACACCAATACCTCCCTCACGTGCAATAGCGATTGCCATGGCACTCTCGGTAACCGTATCCATAGCAGCAGATACTATAGGTACATTTAAGGTAATATTTCTTGTGAATTGAGTTTTTATAGAAACATCTCTAGGGAGAACTTCAGAAAAGGCAGGTACCAAAAGTACATCGTCATAGGTAAGTCCTTCTCCAATAATTTTATTTTCGTGTGCTGTCATTGCAATTAAGATTAAACGTTCAAAAAGGATACAACGTTATTAGTGTTTAATTGCATGTAAATATACTATTATTTATTATGATTTTAAGACTTACCGTTTATAAATTAGTGCTACAGCTTAAACTGCAACAACGCATAAAAAGTTCTGGGTTGACTGGGTATAATTCCAGGACCAGGGTACCCTGTTGCCCTTCTTGTAAAATAACTAGTATTCAACACGTTATTTATACCAGACTCTACTTTAAGGCTTTTATAAGTATAAGATAAAGACAAATCTAGAATATCATAAGAAGGTATTTCTCCAATAACACCACTTTGACTACTGAAGTCTCTTGGAGAGTTTGTGGCGTCTGTAAATTGTTTTGTCAAATACGTGTATTGCAAACTGCTTAAAAAGTTTTTATGGCCAAAAGAAATTCCCGTTTTTAAATTTATTTTTGGTATAAACTCTACTTTTTTCCCGGCTACATTGTTCTCTTGAGATTGTGTGTATTCACTTTCTGTGTAAGCAAAATTAACAAAAGCATTTAATCTGAAATTTTTATTCGTTGAAAATGTTTCCAAGATATTCCAGTCTACAAAACTTTCAATACCGTAGGTAATAGCATCCCCAATATTACCCCTAAAGCGCTCATCTTCAACGTCACTTACTGCTCTGACGACAACCCCAAGTCTATCTTGATAACTCAACAAAAACACTCCAACATCATATGAGAGATTATTTTTATAACGCCCACGCGCACCTAAATCGAAAGTATACCCTTGCTCGTCTGTAATATTTGGATCCACAGTTAGTGAAGGATTGGTGATTCGAATATCGTTAAAAGTAACAGATCTATAATTTTGACTCACATTTGCGTAAAACTCTGTAGCGCTATTTGCCTTGTAACTTGCTCCAATTCCAAACAGCATAAAATTTCGTTCAAAATTACGATTATCAGTTAGGGTTTCATTTAAAATAGTATTTCCTGCCAAATCAAATAAAATATTTTTATAAGAACCTTGGCTTTCTGTTTTGATGTAATCTATTCTAAAACCAGGTGTTATGGTAATACTTTTTGAGATTTTAAAAATATGCTCAGAAAACAACGCTACATTCAAATTAGGAAAAGTAAAGTCACTTTGCCTAGAGTAATCTGAAAACTCAACATCTGCAAAATTAAAATTAGCGTCGGCCCCATTACTTCCTGGTCCCTGACGTTCATTGTTATTTGATTGATAATATTTCGCACCCACCAACAATGCCTGCTCCCTTTGAAACAAGTTATATCTTGTTAGAATACGGCTTTCTGCTCCCCAATTTTTAAAATTACCAACAATTAAATCTCTAGGCGCCTCTAAATCATCAACCTGAGATACTCTATTCTCTCTAAATCCAACAGATTTCCTTGAAGCATCTAATGCAAATACAGTAAGACTTAAATCCGTTCTTAAAGATACAGCATGATCTAAGCGCAATGAATACAATTTCCAGTCTACATCAAACCAATTTCTAGATCTATTACTAAAATTAGGATCGTCCTCAAACTGAGCATCAGTTAACCCTCCTGGCTGTTGTGTTAGATAATCTAAAAAACTAAACTCAAAAGACACTTTTGTTTTATCTGTAAAAGCATAGTCTACATGTGCATATGCATTGTATGATTCAAACTGAGAATTAGGCCTAAATCCGTTTCCAGTTTTGTAATTAAAATAACTGTAATAACCTACTTTGCCAACCGTACCACTTAAACTATTAAAACTGGTAAACAAATCGTTACTTCCAATAGAATGTCTAGACACTAGCCCTATTTTTTTTGATTTGTCAGGCTTTTTTAATTTGAAATTTACTAGTCCCCCAAACTGAGTTCCATATTGTAATGAAGCAGCACCTCTCACAATCTCAATTTCATCTATTGCCTCTGCAGGAGGCGTATAATAACTCTCTGGGTATCCCAAAACATCTGCTGATATATCATATCCATTTTGACGTGTATTAAAGCTGGATGTTCTATTGGGGTCTAACCCTCTGCCCCCAATATTGAGTTGAAGTCCTGCATCATTATTGGCAAAAATATTTAAACCAACAACCTGAGCATAAATTTGCCTTGCATTTCCACTTGCAAGATTTACTGTAAGGTTGTCTAGAACCACAACTTCACTCTTTTTTCCTGCATAAATAGCGGTACCTTCTACTTCTCTTAATTGACGCAACGCGAAAACTCTTTCTTTGCGTTTTGTAATAACAACCTCACTTAACATTTCTCCCAAGGTTGGTAAAATAAAAACAAGATTCGTATTTTCTGAAATTTGTTTCGTAATCTCAACTACCTCAAACTCTAGAGAAAAAGCAACAAAAACATAAGCCCCTATAGAAATATTTTCAAATTTAAATTCTCCCAATTCGTTTGTTTTTACTGAAGTAGAGAGTGTCGTATTATATACTAATGAATTAGCAATAGGAGCTTTTGTATCTTCAGAAAATACGATACCAGAAACAGTAAATTGTGCTTGACCATTTATAGAAATTAACAAGAAAAGTAGAACCAAATAATGGGTGATGTAATTCATATATTATAATCCTTGGATTGTGTCGTTAAAATCTGAAATCCAGCTTTTGTGTTTAAACGTATCTTCGACCTCTAATAAGTTAACTGTTGGGTCAATATACTCTTGGCTTAACCTCCCGTTTAGCGCGACATAGCTCTCCACATGTATGGCAATATTTTGATGTCCTTGACCTATAAAATGATCCCCCAAATAATGTGCATATTGTAAAATAAAGTCGGGTTGAGTACTCATTTGTTTCTCTTGAAATGAAGTTAAAAAATGACTATTATCTACAGCAAATTGGCTGCCTGTTTTTGTGTTTTTGACAATAAATTGTGCATATCCTGCTTTTTCCATTAACATAACACGCCAAGAAAAACGATATCCTTCTTCGGTCCAAAACAACTCTCCTGGATACATTAAATAACGAAGCGGTAAAAGTAATTGAACCGCAATAAAAACGCCAACAAAATAACGAGCTATTTTATAATTAGTAGCGGAATTTACCTTTGGAAATTTCACTCTTTTAAAGATGCCAAATCTCTTTAGAACGGCAGAAAAAAATAAAAGAACACGTTCATGGAAATTCGCATTAAAAAAGATCAGTGTGCTAATTATCATGATGTACGGAAACATTCCTATTGGAAATAAA
>JBLHII010000096.1:0-7237 GCA_047616265.1 Minisyncoccia bacterium | reverse complement strand
GTTTAAGAAGTGTGTTTTAGTATCTGCAGTATATGGCTTCAACAGTTCGTCCATGGTTTCATAGGCTTGTTCTCCAAAAGCATAATCCATCACAATAATTACAGGCTTGTCGGCTGCTTCTTTTTTAGAGGATTGCATTCCGTAGGGCAAAGACTTTAGCTTTGCAGTATCAAAAATTTGCACATTAATATTTGTGCCACTAGTATCTTGAAGGAAGATCATCCCTTCCTTTTTGGCCAAGTGTGTTGTTTTTTCGCGTTGTTTTTCACTGCTAACGTCGCTCAGTAATTCATACAAATGCATGCGTCCCTTTTTTGCTTCTTTAGGCAATGCTTTTTCTGCATATAAACTATTCATTACACTATGCATGTTAGCACTAATGATATGGATAGGTCGCTCTAGGAGTCCTTGTTTTTTGAGTGTTTCTTTGATGTTAAATGCCCAAAGCTCTCCGTGAATATGATGTCCTATGCGTTCTCTTAATACAGGACTAAACGTGATAATTCGTTTTTCGTTTTTCACTATTTCATTAATAGCGCCTTTCCCTAAATGATAGATGATGCTTAAAAAACGATGCTCGTTCTCTTTACAAGAAAAAGCAGCGTAAATGTCATTAACTTCTTCAAAGGTGCGTCCTAAAAAATTGGCGGTATGGGTAAGAGCGATCTCTTTTTCTTTTTGACTAAGCGTTCCTTTTTTAAGAACTGTTTGCTCTAGTTTTTTCCAGTCCCTATTAACATCTTCACCATCATTAATGACTACCTGACGCATGATTTTGTGAGACTCTACATATAAAAAAGTAAGGTGGGTAAGAATGTCATAGATCTCTGAGCGCCCTCTAGTAACCTCAATATTCATTTGCTCTTCGTCAATACGATAACAGTTTCGTCTTCTTTTTGCAGGAATAATAGGGGTGAAATGAGAATTTTTATATCCTTCATCGCTGGTAAGATTGATGTATCTGCATTCTTCTATGCCGTATGGCAATCTATCTATAACATAGAGTAATCCTTGTAGTTCAGATTTTTCTTCGGCAATAGCACCATAAATTTCTGGTCGTAGCGTAAGAAGTGCTTCACGTAAAGATTCTCCAGAGACACCCATAGGCTTATAAAACCCTCTGTTAAATAGGTGTCGCATGGTGATGTATAACCGCTCAATAGCCCCTGTGCTTTCTTGAGCTCTAGATCTTGTATGTGATTTTGGCTTTGTCATACCCGCAAAGATAACATATTCTTTTGGGCAACAATTATTGAAAAAGGTGAAGTAGCCTTTTTTCAGATATTTTTCCTGAAATACAAACCATTCACAGGCATTAGGTCCTTCAGGGATTTAGCATTAAACCCCTTGACGTTAAAGGGGCGGTAGCTTAAAAACATCTAATTCGTTAGCAATTTTCCTATCATTAGAGAGCCTAGGCACTTTATTTTGACCGCCTAGTTTTCCTTGTGACTTCATATACGCTTGGAAGGCCCCTTTTTCAAGGGCACTAATTTTAAGGGGTTGTAGCATGTTTCCGTCTAATAAATCCTTGTAGTAGCTATTTTGAATTTGTAATGCGGCATCTAGCTTCTCGGCGATCTTATTGAGGTTCTGTTCTGTATTTTCAAACTCTATAAACCATTCGTGGTATGCTAGTTCCCCCTCTTTTGGGTTGGTCTGTGGGGCTACTGTAAATTCTGAAATAGAAAATCCAAAAGCATCCATCGCTTCTTTCATGGCGGTTTCTACCTCTTTTCCAATAACATGCTCGCCAAAGGCAGAAATGAAATGTTTGATGCGTCCCGTAACAATAATACGGTAGGGTCTTAGGGAGGTAAACTGAACCGTATCACCAATATTATAGCTCCACAACCCTGCATTGGTAGAAATAAGCAACACATAGTTGATGTTTAGTTGTACTTCCCCAATGGTAAGCCTTTTAGGCTGTTCGGTAAAAAATTGATCTGTTTCCACAAATTCATAAAAAATACCACTGTCTAGTTGTAAGAGCATCCCTTTTTCAGTCTGGCTATCTTGAAAAGCAAAAAAACCTTCACTAGCCGGAAATAATTCTATACTTGGTATTTTTCTTCCAATCAAGGCTTCAAACTTTGCACGATACGGCTCAAAGTTGACACCTCCGTAGATAAAAAGCTGAAAGTTCTTGAAGAGGTCTCCTGTTTTTTTGCCAGTAACTTCGGTTAATTTTTCAAAATACATTTGTACCCATGGCGGGATGCCACTTATTACGGTCATGTCTTCATTCTTGGTTTCTTTCACAACAGCGTCTACTTTAGTTTCCCAGTCCTCTATGCAATTGGTTTCCCATGAGGGGAGTCTATTTCTTAACAGGTATTTAGGAACATAATGTGCTACAATACCTGAGAGCCTTCCCAAACCAATACCATTTTGTGTTGTCATTTCTGGGCTGCCTTGAAGAAAAATCATCTTTCCATCTACAAAGCTCGCATTTCCTGATTCATGGATATAGCATAATATGGCGTTGCGTGCCGCTATTATATGCGTTGGCATAGATTCTTTGGTTAAGGGAATGTACTTTGCTCCAGAGGTTGTTCCAGAAGTTTTTGCAAAATATAAAGGCTTTCCAGGCCAGAGTATGTCTTTTTCTCCTGCTACAACACGGTCCACATAATTGCGCAAAGCTTCATAATCTCTTACGGGTACTTTAGCAAAAAAATCTTGGTATGATGCTATTCCAGCAAAACCATGATCTTTTCCAAAAGCGGTGTTTTTAGCAGTGGCTATTAACTTTTTAAATACCCTCTCCTGGGTTTCTAGAGGGTTAGAAGCCCATTGGTTGATTTGATGTACTGCAATTTTTGCAAATATTTTAGCACCGATAGCTTTTAGTGACACGCGTTGTAGTTTTTAGTTTAATCAAAATCAATAAAGTCTTGAGGGTTTACAGGATACCCTTCTCTCCACAATTCAAAATGTAAATGAGGACCAGTGGTTAACTCCCCTGTGTTTCCTACGGTAGCAATAACCTCGCCGCCTTTTACAATATCTCCTTGGTTTTTACTTAAATAAGCGTTGTGCTTATAGGTCGTTATGGTATTGTTAATATGTTTTAAAATAATGACATTGCCTGTTTCTGAAGTCCATCCTGCAAAAATAACGGTGCCATCTGCAGCTGCTTTCACCGGGGCATTTTTAACCGTTACAATGTCAATAGCAAAGTGTTTGGATTCTGGATTGTAGCCTTCAGAAATTGTTCCTTTTACAGGAGCAAAAAAGACCACGCCAATTTCATTTGCATTCAATAAAGGGTTGTATTTATCTTCTTGCGCTACCTTTTCACGTAATAATGAGTCCTGCTTAGAGGGCGTGAAATCGATAAGAGCCACTTCTGTTCTTGCTAACTCAAGGATCGAATCTTTATTAAAATTCACCTTTTCAACATCTCCAGATAATACCTTGCGTATAGAGGTTAGGTATCGCTCATTTACAGTAATAATGTTTTGTAAGGAATCTGTTTTGTAGGATAACGCTGTAGCTTTCTTTTTTAAGGAAGTAGAAGAATAGCCAGGGATATATTCTCTTAAAGGAGTAAAAGCAATAATAATAGCTGTAATGGCAACTAAAAAAATAGCAAATAGGGTGCTAAATACAAATACATTAAGCCTGTTTAATTTGAAAGAAAAACGCTCTTCAAAAGTCTCTTCGGTAAGCACGACTAAACGGTACTTATGTAGGAGCTTCTTTTTAATTTTATTAGATCTGTTTTTTTTCTCTCTCATGCAACAAGTATTGTAAGGCACAAATATAAAATAAACCATGTTCTCTACACGGGTATTCTTTAAGACAAAACGCATAATCTAAGGATTTCTTATTACCTTTGTTTCATAAAACAACGTATTATGGTAGCATTAGCATTTTTCTTAGTCATTGGTTGGCCTCAAATCGTATTAATTGCAGTAGTAATCTTACTATTGTTTGGTGGAAGAAAAATACCAGAATTAATGCGCGGTCTTGGAAGTGGAATTAAAGAATTTAAAAACGCGTCTAAAGAACCGTCTGAAGAGGAAGATACAAAAATAGAGCCCTAATTAAAAATGAAATATAAGTACCTACCCCTTACTTTTCGAGAGGGATTTTTATACAGTAGGATGTTCTAGTTCATGTAAAATAAGACTTCTTGTTAGTTTATTAATAGCACGCTTGTCTTTTAGGGTCTTTCCTGTTGTAGCAATAAAGGGAAATGTTTTCACTCTTAATTTCCCAGGACACCCACTAAAAAACTGATAAGAAAACCGTTTTTTATTGTCGTGAAATACCATTGGAGCTATGTGTATTTGATGTTCTATCGCTAGTCTAAAAGCACCATCTTTAAAGGCGTCTAAAACAACGGTAGCATCTTCCGGCACTCCTCCTTCAGGAAAAATACAAATGCTCAAGCCTTGATTCAATCTTTTTTGAGCACTTTCAAAAACATCTTTACGGCTTCTTGGATTTTTTCTATCTACTAAAATACAGCTGCGTTTGTAAAAGAAACCGAACAAGGGAATTCTGCTTAATTCCTTTTTGCCAACAAACACAAAAGGGTTTTTTGTAACATACAGCATCAACATAATGTCTGTCATAGAGGTATGATTAGACACAAACATATAACTCTCTCCTTTCTGATAGCTAGCCCCTTTTTTAATGCTAGGAATTAAGCCCATGCCATATAAAATAAACGTAGCCCAAATTCTCGCCAATTTAAAAAAGGTAGGATACCATGTTTGCCTAAGCGTACTAAGAAGCAATAAAGGGAACATAACCAAGATTGGAATAGCAATAAGGGTATAAAACCAAACGCGGTACAGCAAAAAAAGCGGGTATGTTACTATTTTCATAAGTTCCAAAAATACCAATTTGAATTACCTAATAACACGAAAAGGATTAACTTTGTGTATTATTAAAGAAACAACCTCTTTAGAGCGCATCATTATGGCAAGAATACTTACAGGAATACAAAGCACCGGCACGCCGCATTTAGGTAATATACTGGGGGCTATTATGCCTGCTGTTGAAATGGCAAATGATCTAAAAAATGATAGTTTTTTGTTTATTGCTAATCTACATACTCTTACCCAGATTAAGGATGCTAAAGTACTGCGAGAAAACACACTCAGTACCGCTGCCACTTGGTTGGCCTTTGGCTTGGATGTAGAGAAAACTGTTTTTTATCGTCAAAGCGATATACCCCAAGTTACCGAATTGTCTTGGTACCTAAGTTGTTTTTTTCCTTATCAACGCCTTACATTGGCGCATTCATTTAAGGATAAGTCTGGAAGACTGGAAGATATAAACTCAGGACTGTTCAGCTACCCTATGCTCATGGCGGCAGACATTTTATTGTATGATGCAGAATATATTCCCGTTGGGAAAGATCAATTACAGCATATAGAAATGACTCGTGATGTGGCCTCTAGGTTTCATGCGCAAGTAGGAGAGACATTTGTATTGCCAGAAGCTACCGTACAAGAAACCACCAAATTAATTCCAGGACTTGATGGTCATAAAATGAGCAAGTCTAGGGACAATACGATTAATATTTTTTTACCCGAAAAGCAATTGCGCAAGCAGGTTATGAAAATAGAAACAGATAGTACTCCGCTAGAAGCGCCCAAAGATTGGGCCAGCTGTAATTGTTTTGCTATTTATAGCTTACTAGCTTCGGAAGCTGAAATCACTCAAATGAAAGCGAATTATGAAGGCGGAAACTACGGGTATGGCCACGCAAAGCAGGCGTTGTATGAATTAATTCTTACTAAATTTGAAACTCCTAGAGCGCGTTATATGCATTTCATGACAAACACACACCTTATTGACGCTGCGCTTCAAGTAGGAGCCGCTAAAGCAACCCAAGTAGCTAATACGGTCTTGCAACGCGTGCGAGAAAAGCTAGGATACTAAACATTCTCTATAAAAGTGCCCTCACCGCATCGTGAGCATACTATGATTAATAAACGACTTCTTATTAAAAACCTACTGGCTCATAATGATGAGAGTAGTTTTTATGATAAAAAGCGTAAAATAGATCTAGGAAGTAAAGAAGGGAAAGCGAAGTTTTTAAAACATATTTGCGCATTAAGCAATAGCAACCCCGCTAACAATAGTTTTATTGTAATTGGTGTTGAAGATGCTACCAATGAGATTAGAGGGGTTGATTTTTTTGATGATAGTAAGATTCAAAACCTGATCAATGCCTATCTTACAAATGCGCCAATTATCACCTATGAAAATGTTGCATTTCCTACACTAGCTCCCCATAAAGTAGTAGGCTTGGTAACCATACGCCCCAATGGAGATATTACATCATTGCGTAAAAATATCTGGAAATACTGGGGCGGCTCTATTTTTTTAAGAGATGGCAGTATCTCGATGCCTAAAGATTTTGATATTGAGATAAAAGATGTAAATAGTGCGCTTGTAAAAGCTATTGAAAATAAAGCAAAAAACAACATAGAACACACGCTTGACGGCGTTATAGACTTCACTAATAAACGCCACAAAGACCTTGACGCTCAGTACAAAGTGTTTAAAGAACTTTTTGTAGTGTGTTGGGCTGGAATTAGTAAAGTCGTAAAAGGGAATATCTACTATTCTAGAGTAGAAATAGCGCTTATTAATGAACAAGTACGCTTGTTTTATTCTGTATTAGATGAGGTAAGCATTCACTTTACCAGTGACGCGTTTATAATTACAGAATATGTGTTATTGGGGTTAAATAAACAAGACCAGTACTACCCTCTTGAGGAGGTTCGAATTACGTTTCAAGAAAATGGATTGTATCTCATTGACACTACATTATTATTTAAGCCGCCGCAATACAACAAGAAAACATTACATCATATTCATAACGCAAATAATGCATTGCTCACGAAACTAAAAAATAACATTCCATTGTGCCCAAACGAACACCAGGACTTAAAGCAACTTCCTGCCACCTATCTCATTTCTTATCTCAACGGTGTTACAGAAGCAAAAGAAAAATTAATAGCAGCAAAACCACTTTTGAAACCCTTTGAAGATGTGTACGCCTCATTTAAAGAGTCTGTTCGAATTCTTCGAAAACTTAAATACAATACATAATGACCCCTTCAGCAAGAACATTCGTTATCGGCGACATTCATGGCGGCTTAAAAGCCCTAAAGCAAGTATGGCAGCGCGCAGATATTTCAGAAAAAGACACCCTAATTTTTTTGGGTGATTATGGAGACGGCTGGAGTGATTCTGCTGCAGTTAT
>JBLHII010000095.1:0-7417 GCA_047616265.1 Minisyncoccia bacterium | reverse complement strand
AGAGACAAAATTCACGTTAGCTCCTTGGGTACCGTACATCCCATTTCTAATAGCGCGTCCTTTTTCAAATACGTTTAATTGTTCTAGGTTAGATACCATTTCAACATGATGTGGTGACCCTGTATTTAAAAAAGAATAGTGTTCATGGGTTGTTATTTCGCCTACATCTGCCATCTGTAATGCTACCGTGTTATCTTTTATAGTAGCCTGATGCAAACCGTCAATAGCCATAAATTGAGTTTGTGTTTTTATCACGCCCAAAAAAGATGCAAAATGCACCATACACCTACCTCCGTTTCCACACATAGAACTTTCGTAGCCATCTGCATTATAATACACCATAGAAAAATCTAAACTTGGATGCTTTTCTAAGAGAATAAGGCCATCTGCCCCTACTCCAAACTTCCTGTCACAAAACTGTGCCACTAATTTGGTGTTTTTTTTAGGGAAGTTTTGCTGTCGATTGTCAATCAACACAAAATCGTTTCCAGTACCTTGATATTTATAAAATAAAATTTGCATACTCGCAAAGGTATGAAATACTGGTATGTTCTAAAACGATCCGGAAATCTTAATGAGGGTTTACAAATGAAACTAACGCCATCTCAGATTTATAACCTTATAGAAGCCAGCCTCAAGCTAGCTATTTTTTTATTTTCTTTTGCACTCAAAACCCAAGAAAATAATTACTTTTGCGCAACATTTAAACAACCGTTTTTGTTTTAACAAAAACACCTAAAAACAGACCCTATGAGTTTTGATGACGTTTATGAGAAAGAACTGTCTTTTCAAACAGATCGCCGCAAGGCAGCAGTTGCATTTATTAATATCATTAGTGATTTATGGTATGACAAATCAATTGAATTAGTAATATTCCGCAATCAATTAATCGACAGGAATGTTAGTGAAATCTTAAAACTCCATGAGTATGCTGGAGAGTTTGTTCAAAAGCCGATATCAATCTTTGATTCTGTTGAAATAGCCCAAGCTATTAAAACATTACATCTTCCTCCTGCAAAACTAGATATCGGGAAACTAACCTACGAGTTTCACCTAGAAAAAAATAATACGGAAGTTCTTGCCTTTGTTTCTGACAAACTAAAAGATGCTAAAAACCAAGAAGAGATTACACCTAAGGATGTTGTCTTATATGGTTTTGGTAGAATTGGTAGATTATTGGCCCGAGAACTAATGACGCGAACAGGACAAGGAAGTCTAATGCGCCTTAGAGCAATTGTAACTCGTGGTACTATTGACCAAAATGTATTAGAAAAAAGAGCTTCTCTATTAAAATATGACTCTGTACACGGAGATTTTCCAGGAACAGTTATAGTAGACGAAAAGAATAAGGCTTTAATCATTAATGGAACAACGGTACATGTCATTTCAGCGAATGCTCCAGAAGATATAGACTACACATCATACGGTATTCAAGATGCCTTAGTAATAGATAACACAGGAGCTTTTAGAAATAAAGAAGAGCTAAGCCGTCATTTAGTTCCTAATGGTGCAAGCAAAGTATTATTAACGGCTCCTGGAGCAGGCATCCCTAATATTGTACATGGTGTTAATCACTCTGAGAACAACCCAGATGAAACAGATATCTTTTCTGCAGCTTCTTGTACAACCAATGCTATAACACCTATTTTAAAAGCTATTCAAGATAGTTTTGGTGTCGTTCACGGTCATCTAGAAACAATTCATGCCTACACAAATGATCAAAACTTAGTAGACAACATGCACAAAAAACACCGTCGTGGTCGTGCAGCTGCCTTAAATATGGTTATTACAGAAACTGGTGCCGGAAAAGCAGTTACAAAGGCTTTACCCTCTTTTGAAGGAAAACTAACATCAAATGCAATAAGAGTTCCTGTTCCAAACGGTTCCTTGGCTATTTTAAAGCTAGAACTCGAAAAAGAAACTTCTGTGGAAGGTTTAAACGCTACCATTAAAAAATATGCTTTAGAAGGTGATTTGGTAGAGCAAATTAAATACTCGCTAAACAATGAATTAGTATCTAGTGACATTGTTGGGTCTTCAGCCCCATCTATCTTTGATAGCAACGCTACTATAGTTACTAAAGATGGTAAAAATATCGTAATATACGTATGGTATGATAACGAGTTTGGATACAGTCAACAAGTAATTAGATTAGCAAAACACATTGCCAAAGTAAGACGATACACCTATTACTAATTGTTTTATTGTAGTGTTAGTAAAAGCTATGGCTATGGTGTAAAATCAAACATAAAAAGCTGTGACGATACGTTTTCGGCTTTATTGATATAAATACAAGCATACAAATTTCTAGACTGTAACAGTAGCCAACCAAGTAATATAGCATACTTTGGAAGCACCTAAATTATAAATTGTAGCTTTGCCAAAAATACCAAATATGGATTCTTTTCACGATTTTAAAATTAACAAGCAACTGCATTTTGCTATTGAAGATTTGGGGTTTACAAAGCCGACAGAAATTCAACTAAAATCATTTGCTCCAATTGGATCTGGTAAAGATGTCGTAGGTATTGCCCAAACAGGTACAGGAAAAACCTTTGCCTACATGCTGCCCCTTATAAGTGGTCTCAAGTTTTCAAAACAAATTGATCCTCGTGTTTTAGTATTAGTTCCAACAAGAGAGCTTGTTTTGCAAGTAGTTGATGAAATTGAGAAGTTTGGTAAATACTCTTCAATAAGAGTCATAGGTGTGTATGGAGGTGTAAACATTAACACGCACAAAGAAGCGGTATTAGAAGGTGCCGATATTGTGGTGGCAACACCAGGAAGACTATACGATCTTATATTAAGCCGTGCTTTAAAAACAAAAAGCATAAAAAAATTGGTGATTGATGAGGTAGATGTAATGCTGGATTTAGGCTTCAGGTTCCAGCTCACAAATATTTTTGAATTACTTCAAGAACAACGTCAAAACATTATGTACTCTGCTACTATGACAGACGATGTTGCTGTATTTATTAATGATTTCTTTAAAAACCCAACTACTATTTCTGTGGCGGTAAGCGGAACTCCTCTTGACAATATACAACAGGTTGCCTATGATGTTCCCAACTTTTATACCAAAGCGAACTTGCTTTGCTATTTATTGAAAGATAAAGCACTGTTTACCAAGACATTGGTTTTCGTTCCCAATAAAAAAAGAGCAGATTTATTGTATGAACTGCTACAGGAAGACTTTAAAGATGATGTTGCTGTTATTCATTCCAACAAAACACAGAACTACCGCATACGATCCATAGAAAACTTTAATGCGAACACAACACGTATTTTAGTAACTACAGATATCATGGCGCGTGGCTTAGATTTAGATCTTGTCAGTCATGTCATAAATGTAGATACGCCAAGGTTTCCAGAAAACTATATGCACCGTATTGGTAGAACTGGACGAGCAGAGGCAGAAGGAACGGCGATCTTACTTACTACCCAAAAAGAACAACCCTTTAGAGAAACTATTGAAACACTCATGGACATGACTATTGAGAAAATAGCCATCCCAGATGATGTTGAAATTTCTACAAAACTCACTTTAGATGAACAACCTGAAAGCTTAGAAAGAGAAAACCCACACAGCCAACAGTTTGAAGAAGGGGGTGAAAGTTTTCACGAAAAGAGTGATAAAAATAGCCAAACCAATCAAGGAGGTTCTTATAAACGCACCATCAAACTGAAATATAAAAAAGCTAGAACGAAAGGCGATAAAAATTTCAACCAACGAAATAAACAAAAAGGGAAAAAGCCTTTTTAGACCTACCATACTAGACCATTTATTTGACAGAAGCCTAGAGGTCGATAACCAAGTTAAAATACTATGCTATGCGCATTGATATTATTACCGTATTACCAGAATTATTAAAAAGTCCTTTTGAGGCCTCTATTTTAAAGCGTGCCATAGAAAAAGGATTGGTAGAGGTTCATTTACACAATCTAAGAGATTTTGCTACCAATAGCTATAACCAAATAGATGACTATCAATTTGGTGGTGGTGCAGGAATGGTCATGATGATTGAACCTATAGACAAATGTATTAGTGGCTTAAAGGCTGAACGAAAGTATGATGATGTAATTTATATGACACCTGAGGGAGAAACTCTTGACCAAGGCATATCAAACCAACTATCGCTTAAAGGAAATATTATTATATTATGTGGGCACTACAAAGGTGTAGACCAACGCGTCCGTGATCAATTTATTACCAGGGAAATCTCGGTAGGTGATTATGTTTTAAGTGGTGGAGAATTAGCAGCAGCTATTGTGTGTGATTCAGTCATAAGATTAATACCTGGTGTTTTGGGTAATGAAACAAGTGCCTTGACAGACAGTTTTCAAGACGGCTTGTTGGCACCCCCTACCTATACAAGACCTGCAGAATATAAGGGTTGGAAGGTCCCTGATGTCTTATTGAGTGGACATGGAGCAAATATTGAAAAATGGCGGGAGGACGAAGCCTATAAAAATACTAAAAAAAGAAGACCTGATCTATTGGAGTAAAAAGCAAAAAGGGAGGCAACCAGCCTCCCTTTTTTAAACAACCTAACCAATAAAATAGTAGATAACAAAGATTATTGAAAAACTACTATCCATTATAATTGAGTACAAGGTAATTGTTTTGTTTAACTATTTGTGTTAAATATTAAACAATTTTATTTTTTTAATGTTTTGTAATTATTTACCGATACTTTTGCCCCTAAATCATTCATTAAATTATACAACCCAAAAAAGGTTCTATTAATGTATAAGAAATGCTTGGACCCTCTATTGCCATTCATTTTACGAATTTGAGTGTCTTTTGAATATTTTTCACTTAAAGCTCCGATTTTACTGAAAAAAGTTTCATCACTAAAATCAAAAGTTTCACGATGCATAGGCTGCGTAAACAAACTTAACATTTCATAAAACAAAGAAGAGAAAAAAGCAATTTCTTCTGGCGTGTCATTTGATGTTAATATTTCTAATGCATATAACTTTTCAGTAAATACGGCTGGATTATTAATGTTTTCTGGGACAGCTAGCTCGAAGTAAGGTATGTAGAATTCATTGGGGATTGCCTTTACACAACCAAAATCAATGGCGACTAAGTCTCCTGCACTTGTTACCAAGAAGTTTCCAGGGTGTGGATCTGCATGAACGCGTTTTAACTCATGCATTTGATACATATAAAAATCCCAAAGAGCCTGGCCTAATTGGTCTGCCAAGACGGTATTCGTATTATGCTTGGTAAACTCACTTAAATGAACGCCGTCCATCCAATCCATGGTTATAATTCGCTCGTTGGATAAATCTGGATAATACTCCGGAAATGTGAGATGTGTAATATGACTGCAGTCAGCCACCATTTGTTGGCTTTGTATTACCTCTAAGGTATAGTTTGTTTCTTCAAGAAGTTTGTCTTCAACCTCTTGAAAATATTTATTGCTGTCTTTACCTTTAATGTTAAACATTTTGATAGCTACTGGCTTCACCATAGCCAAGTCACTACTAATACTATCTGCAACACCAGGGTATTGAATTTTAACAGCTAATTCCTTACCGTCTTTAGTAGCTAGGTGCACCTGACCAATACTCGCTGCGGCAATAGAGTTTGCATTAAAACTGTCATATAAATCTTCTGGATACATACCAAAATATTTATAAAAAGTTTTTCTAACTAAAGGAGCGGATAAAGGAGGAACAGAAAATTGCGCTAAGGAAAACTGCTCAACATAGGCCCTTGGGAGAATGCTTTTTTCCATACTTAACATCTGTGCAACTTTCAAAGCAGAACCTTTTAAGTTTTTTAAGCCATCATAAATATCACTCGCATTATTCTGGTTGAGCTTTTCTCTTGCATTTTCTGGATCTACTAAAGTATCACCATAGTATTTAAGTTGATTTATACCAACCTTTACACCTGTTTTTACGAGCCTTGTCGCTCTTGATATTTTACCTGTAGGTATACTATCTATTGTCTTCATGTATGGGTAATAATTTTTTGTTGAGGTCGTGTTATACTCAATAATATGTTGCTACTTTATGGAATACTAAATACGGAGAAGTCTTTTAGTTCATTTTTTCTTTCCATAAGAATTTTCCAAAGTCTAAAATACTCTCTAGTGGGGTAGTTTCAAACACATCAAAAATGGCACGAACAGACTTTTCTATGACAACATCTGTTTTTTCAAAAGATGCTGACGTATCTTCCATCCAATATTTCATGATAAATAAAGTTTGTAACCAAGCCCCCTCGCTAAATACAGAAACAGGCTGCTTTAAAATCTTGAAAGATTTTTCGTCATTTTTTTCATTGATTAACGTTCCAGCGAATTCTCTAACATGCAATCTTAAGTTTTTTAATTGTGACATGTTTTTCATCATATCAGGATGTTCTTTCAAGGCAAACATGACATAACTTCTATTAGCAGTGAGCAACTCAAAGAAGGTAAAGAAAAAAGTCAACATTTTTTCTTGATTACTAAAACCCTCATATTCGGGATTTTTTTGTCCTAAATGCATGGCATTGTCAAAAAAAGCAGTCCATATACCACGTTGCAATCCCTCAAAACTCCCAAAAAAGGCATAAAACTCTGCTTCTGTCATGGCATGCTCCTTAGCAAACTTATAAACACTTTTGGGCGTTTTCTCATGCATTAATACATACTCCATATATGCAGATACAATCATATCTTTTGTGATTGCTTTCTTTTTGGGTGCTGCCTTTTTGTTTGGAGTAGTTGTTGTTTTTTTTATTGCCATAACACTTTATGATTTAGATATGTAAAAGTACAAAACGTTCAATTAATTTAATTATTTGCTAAACACAATGTTGTGTTAAAAAAGAAACGAAATGACAACCTGTCATAAAAACAAACGTGGTATTTTCTTTGACTATGTTACTTTGGAATGTAATATTTCCGAAGAGATATAAAATCATAATTCATTAAACAATACTAACATGAGTACAGGAACTATTAATGTATCGGTAGAAAACATTTTTCCGTTAATCAAAAAGTTTTTATACAGTGATCACGAGATTTTTTTACGTGAGTTGATAAGTAATGCAACAGATGCTACACTTAAACTTAAACACTTAAGCAATATTGGAGAAGCCAAGGTAGAGTACGGCACTCCTTTTATTGAAGTTAAGATAGACAAAGAAGGAAAGAAACTACACATCATTGACCAAGGTATTGGTATGACTAAAGATGAAGTAGAAAAATACATTAATCAAATTGCCTTCTCTGGTGCTGAAGAGTTTATAGAAAAATACAAAGATACAAAAGGAGAAGAAGCAGGAATTATAGGACACTTTGGGCTTGGGTTTTATTCTGCCTTTATGGTAGCAGATAATGTAGAAATAATTACTAAAAGTTACAAAGATGAACCTGCGGCTCATTGGAGTTGTGATGGATCTCCAAACTACACA
>JBLHII010000094.1:0-7431 GCA_047616265.1 Minisyncoccia bacterium | reverse complement strand
ACGTTTCAAAGGTATCACTACAATCAGCTACTTTGGCTATTGATGTTACTTTAGCGAGAGGTTTAAATTATTATACAGGAGCTATTTTTGAGGTCAGTGCACCTCAAGGAGTTGCTATGGGAAGTATTGGCGGTGGTGGACGCTATGATGATCTTACAGGTATATTCGGTTTGAAAGACGTAAGCGGTGTTGGAATCTCTTTTGGATTGGATAGAATTTATTTAGTTCTTGAAGAACTAGTTTTATTTCCAGAAACAGCAACAGCCAATACAGCCGTTTTGTTTTTCAATTTAGGAGAACGGGAAGCATTATTTGCAATGAAAGCAATTAAACATCTAAGAGCCAAAGGCATTTCAGCAGAGTTTTACCCAGATCAAGCCACCAACCAAAAGAAAGAAAGAAAACAACTCGCCTATGCAGAACGTAAAGGGATTTTATATGCCGTTACGATAGGAGGTGATGAACTGGCAAATAGCACTTACATAGTAAGGAACATGCAAACGGGTGAAAAAGAGACCATAAGCATAGAGAAATTAGTTGAAAAAATAAAGAAGAAACTGCTATAAAAGAACAAAAGCCCATACAACTCGTATGGACTTTTTTTTTGTAGCGAGGAGCAGACTTGAACTGCCGACCTCTGGGTTATGAATCCAGTGCTCTAACCAGCTGAGCTACCTCGCCAAGTATTACTGGTTGTGCTTAATTATACCTAATGTACTTGTAAGCGGCTGCAAAGATAAAAACAAAATAATCTAGCGCAAACAATCCATCATCTTTTATTCTATTTTATTTCTGTTAAAAATTCCGAAGAAATAAACCGTACCTTTGACGTTCATTAAGAACGGGCACTTGCCTTTTCTTTTAACATTATTTATGTCATTTCAATCACTAGGGCTCTCTGATGCCTTGCTAAAAGCTATTAGCAAAAAAGGATACACTATCCCAAGTCCCATTCAACAAAAAGCAATCCCAAAAATACTAGACGGTAGAGACGTTTTAGCCTCTGCTCAAACAGGTACTGGTAAAACCGCTGGTTTTACATTGCCAATGTTACAGCAATTTTTGGCAACACCAACCCAAAGTCAGGGAAAAAGAAGAATTAAATCTCTCATATTAACTCCTACAAGAGAGCTTGCTGCACAGGTACTTGAAGATGTTAAAACCTACTCAGAGTTCACGGACATAAGAAGTACCGTAGTTTTTGGTGGTGTTAATGCGAATCCTCAAATTAGAACATTACGTCAAGGAGTCGATATTTTAGTAGCTACACCTGGGCGTTTATTAGATTTACATAACCAAGGTGTTATTAACTTTTCTGGAATTCAATTTTTAGTTTTAGATGAGGCAGACCGTATGTTAGACATGGGGTTCTTGAGAGATATAAAAAAGATTTTGGCCTTATTACCAAGCAAAAGACAGAACTTACTGTTTTCTGCAACCTTTTCTAAGGAGATTAAAATACTAGCAAATAGCTTTTTAGATAATCCCGCAATGGTAGAAGCGGCGCCACAAAATACCACTGCAGAAAAAGTAGATCAAATTATTTACAGAACCAACAAAGGACTAAAGACTACTTTAGTAATCAAGCTTATTAAAGAAGGAAACTGGAATCAAGTCTTAGTATTTACAAGGACCAAACACGGTGCCAATAAATTATCACAAAAATTAGAAAAGGCAGATATTAAGTCAGCTGCTATTCATGGTAATAAAAGCCAGGGAGCACGAACGAAGGCACTTGCTGGTTTTAAGAACGGAACTGTATCTGTATTAGTAGCTACAGATATTGCAGCTCGTGGGTTAGACATTCCATTATTGCCTCATGTAATTAACTTTGAATTACCAAACATACCAGAAGATTACGTGCATAGAATTGGACGCACAGGTAGAGCAGGGGCAAGTGGAAAGGCTATTTCAATTGTTAGTGTAGATGAATATGCCTACGCAAGAGGTATTGAAAAACTACTTAATATAACACTTGAGAGTACCATTATCCCAGGTTTTGAACCTACAGAATCACTACGTGAAGTGGAGTCTAAAAAAGCAGAAAACAAAGCTTCACACAATCGTGGCGGTAGAAATAACAATCGCTCACAATCAAACAAGCCATCACAGGATGCTTCAAAAAACAGAAAGAATTCTAGAAGATAACCACCACGTGTATGAGCAATTAGTTTATACTGTTTCATAAAGTCTATGGGTACAAATAAAAAATAGGTTTCTTTCTTTTTGTTTTTATTTAAAATATCTATATTGAACGAACTAAAAGAAAACAATGGAAGAAAAAATAAAATATGAAATGGAAATTCCAATCCAGGCTTCCCCTTCATTACTATACACCTATATATCTTCACCCTCTGGGCTTTCTGAATGGTATGCAGACAACGTGAACTCTAGAGGTGAAAATTTTGAGTTTATTTGGGATGGCGCTGAGGAAACCGCAGTGTTACTTGCAAAAAAGAATGGAGAACGCATCAAATTTAGATGGGATGTGGATGTGGATACAGATTATTATTTTGAATTGCGTATTCAGGTAGATGAGATTACCAAAGACGTTTCTTTAATGATTACAGATTTTGCAGAAGATGGTGAAGTCGAAGAAGGAAAGATGCTCTGGGAAAATATGGTGTCTGAACTAAAACAAATATTAGGATCAACCTAAAAAAAAAAGAGATACCCGTATCTTTGTACCGCTCCATTATAATTTGGTGCGGTTTTTTTTATGATAAACTTCAACGGTACATTAGTCGAAATAACAAAAGCATCTATACCTGTCTCAAATAGGGGGCTAAACTACGGAGATGCTGTTTTTGAAACTCTCCGTGTTAGCGGAGGGCGCATTTACTTTTGGGAAGATCATTACTTTAGACTAATGGCTTCAATGCGAATTCTTCGTATGGAGATCCCGATGAATTTCAGTCAAGAATATTTAGAAGAGCAAGTACTTGCAACTGTCGAGGCCAATGGTAGGATTACAGGTGCGTATCGCATAAAGATTTTAGTGTGGCGTCAAGAAGGAGGTCTTTACAGTCCAACATCAAACAATATTGAATTCTCAATACAATGTAGTGATTTAGAGCAGCCATTCTATCTATTACATGAGGGGCCTTACGAGGTAGAACTTTTTAAAGATCATTATATTACCTCTGGTTTATTATCTACCCTTAAAACAAACAACAAGATCATCAATGTACTGGGTAGTATCTTTGCTAAAGAAAATGGCTATGAAAATTGCTTATTAATAAACGAAAAAAAACAAGTTGTAGAAGCATTAAATGGAAACCTCTTTTTGGTGAAAGGAGAAACTATTAAAACACCGCCATTAGCAGATGGTTGTTTAAAAGGAATATTACGCAAACAACTATTAAGTATTTTAGTTAACATGCATGATTATGAAATTGAAGAATCTTCTATTTCTCCGTTTGAACTACAAAAGGCCGATGAACTATTTGTCACCAATGTTATAACTGGGATTCAGTCTATTACAAAATATAGAAAGAAAGAATACACCAATACAATGGCAAAAGAATTACTTGGTAAACTAAATGTAAAAGCTAGGCTTGGGTAGTTTTTGAATAGCGTGATAGTATTATACTATTTAATTATAAGAGGGGTTGTCAGGTGCATTAGACCACAACATATAGGTGCCCCCAAATTCTAACATTTTTTCTTTCCAAAAATCGGTATTGTTTTTGCCAATAATAGTGTTTTTGTAGACATTGGGTGCCACAACCCAACTATTTAAATTTAACTCTTGATCTAGTTGGTTTGTTGACCAGCCAGAATAACCTAAGAAAAAGCGTATTTGTTCTTGCGTAAGTTTATCTTCTTTTAGCAGCTCGGAAATAGCACTGAAATCTCCTCCCCAATAGATACCATTAGAAATTTCAACACTACCAGGAATTAACTCTGGTATCTTATGAATAAAATATAAGTTGTCTTGTTCAACGGGTCCACCATTATAAACAGGGAGCTTAGAACTAATTTCTGGAAGAAAGTCTTTAAGAGTGTAATTTAATGGTTTGTTTAGAATAAAACCTACAGAACCATTTTCAGTATTATACTCAGCCAACAAAACAACAGATCTATTAAATGACATATCCCCGATAATTGAGGGTTCTGCAACTAATAAAAATCCTTTGTCTGGTTTGAGTATTGTCATCATAAATGATTTAGTTAATTAAACCTACTGTTTTTTTTTGTAATAAGCAACTAAAACTGTTCAAGATCCCCATTGTTATTAATTAAAAAACCCTCTCTGCTAATGCAAAGAGGGCCTTTATGTTTTGAAATACAGTGTTTTAGTTTACACTACTCTGTAAGTCTGAACCTGCTTTGAACTTTACAACATTTTTAGCTGCAATTTTGATAGTTTTTCCTGTTTGAGGATTTCTTCCTTCTCTTGCAGCTCTTCTAGAAACTGACCAAGAACCAAAACCTACTAGAGAAACTCTGTTTCCGTTTTTAAGTGATCCTTGAACGTGACCTAGAAAAGATTCTAATGCTTTTTTAGCTGCTGCTTTTGTTACTCCAGCATCCTCTGCCATTGCGTCGATTAAATCTGATTTGTTCATAATATTTGTTTAAATTAAAAAAAATGGTTAATAATACGTTAAGTACCTATACAAATTTAAACGGATATTCAACAATGGCAAGGATTGCCAAGCTAAAACCCTATTTTTGTTAATAACTTAAGGTGATTGTTAATAAGCACGTCAGTAAACGACGTTTTTTTATAGCTTCCCTAGGCATGGGGGTTTCCAATCATTTTAGCATCTTGGGTAAATTTATAGCCATTTAATAAATCTTTTGTACGCATTTTTCGTTTTCCTGGAAGTTGAATTTCTGTAATCTCTAAAACTTCATTTTTGAGTTGAACGTAAAGATGTTTTTGAATAACTTTAAGGTCACCGATAGTACTTTCTTCTGAAATTTTAATGCTATCATCCTCTGAAATAAACCACATGCTTTCTTCATCCTTTTTTATAGAAACCGAAGCAACACTATAGATTTTAACCTTCACTTTCTCGTCACCTTGTTCTAGATAACTCCAGGCGCCAGGATATGGATTAAGACCTCTTGTAAAGTAATCTATACTATGTGCGGTAAGACTCCAATTAACATAGGTGTTCTGTGGTGTTAGTTTTGGTGCCTCTTTTATTTGTAGTGCTGTAAAGGATTCACCTAAGGGTTGGGGAGTTGTCTTTACAGGCCCCTGTTTTATAAGTTCTAAGGTTTCAACAACTAATTGACTACCTGTTTCCATTAGGGTGTCGTGCAAACTCCCAACAGTTTCTTTTAATCCAACCGGAACTTCTTTAGAGAGAATAACTTCTCCAGTGTCAATCTTGTCGTCAATAAAAAAAGTAGTGACTCCAGTAGTGTCCTCTTTATTAATAATTGCCCAATTAATAGGTGCTGCTCCACGATACTTCGGAAGTAGGGATGCGTGAAGGTTAAATGTGCCAAGTTCAGGCATGCTCCATATCACCTTAGGTAGCATTCTGAAAGCCACAACAATATGCAGGGTTGCTTTAAGATCTTTTAACTCCTGTAAAAAAAAATCGTCCTTGAGGTTGTTGGGCTGCAAAACAGGAATGTTCTGAAGGACAGCGTATTCTTTAACGGCAGAGCCTTGAAGAGCGCGTCCTCTCCCTTTAGGTTTGTCTGCTGCGGTTACTACACCTACAACATTAAAACCACTAGTAACCAAGGTAGTTAATATACCCACGGCAAAACCAGGAGTTCCCATAAATACAATTCTCAAATTTTCAGTCTTCATGTAAACAACATATTATATTTGATACAAAGGTAGTAAAACACAGACATTTCTGTCATCTTAAAGACATACAAAGTACCTATAGGTATTACGCTTAAGGCAGGACTCGTTATTATTTTTATAAAATTGAATGGTAATCATCTTGTAAGTAGTATTTTTGTGTTGTAAAGAAAATATGATTGTAAGCACATACATATCGAAGTATATAGCAGTTATGACACTTGTTTTTGTGTTAATGATACCTACGTCTGTGCTTTTTGCTCATCTTTTTGAAAATCATGAGCATGAAGTATGCTTTGAGCAGACAACTCACCTGCATGAAGATATACCTGAGTGTCATATTTGTGACTTTTACAGCACCTCCTTTCAGTATACAATTCCAGCAGAGCTTATAGCTTCCGTTATTGTAATACCAAGTAGTCAAAAAACTACAAGTGTTGTAGTGTCTTTCTTTTCTGAGAAATTAACTTCAAAACAATTACGCGCACCGCCAACTATTCTTTCTTAGAGATTTAATTTATTTTAAAATTTTAAAAAGAATACGATGCGATTATTTGCGTTATTATTTCTGCTTTCTAGCAGTGTACACTCTTTTGCACAAGATTGTAACAATACACTATATGGAACTTTACTAGATATACATGATGGTTCTGTGCTAACAGGTGCTACTATTATTGTTACACAAACTGGAGTTGGCTTTCAAACCGACCTTGATGGTAATTTCGTGATTAATTTTTTGTGTAATAGTACGTATCAACTACAGGTTTCTCACCCATCTTGTTCAACGAGAATATTTACTGTAGCGATACAGGGTGATACTCAAAGGACATTTAAGCTAGAGCATCATTTGGAATCTCTTAATGAAATTATTGTAAACGGTAGCAGGGCTTATAGAGAAACAAAAACTTTATTTGAAAACACATTAAATCAAGAAGAAATAACCTCTTTCAGCAGTGGTTCTTTAGGTGACGTGTTAAATAGTATCAGTGGTGTTTCTTCTCTTAATACAGGGAATACTGTTGTTAAACCAATGATTAATGGTTTGCACAGCAGCCGTGTTGTTGTTATTAATAATGGTGTTCGCATGCAAGACCAAGAATGGGGGGCCGAGCATGCTCCTAACATTGATGTCAACTCTGCTGGTAGCATAAAAGTTATTAAAGGTGCTGGAGCACTTCAGTATGGTGGAAATGCTATTGGGGGTGTTATTATAACTTCTGCACCAGTAGTTCCTTTGTTAGACTCTTTGTACGGAAAAACGATTGTGAGTGCCTCTAGTAATGGTCGTGGAGGTTCTATATCGTCAAACCTAACTAAAAGCTATGAAAATGGATGGTATTCGACCCTTCAAGGAACTCTAAAACGTTTTGGTGATTTTAACGCCCCAGATTATGTGTTAAGTAATACTGGAATTTTTGAACGTAATCTATCAGTTAGCTTAGGCTATAATAGAATAGATTATGCAATGGACGCTTATTATTCTTATTTCAGAAATGAGATAGGAATCCTAAGGGCCTCACATATTGGAGGTGCGGAGGATCAAGTACAAGCAATTCTAAGTCCAACACCATCAAATATTAAAGATTTCACCTATGCTATTGATAACCCTAAACAAGATGTTACTCATCAGTTAGGGCGCATAAAAGGCTTTAAAA
>JBLHII010000093.1:0-7432 GCA_047616265.1 Minisyncoccia bacterium | reverse complement strand
TAACTGTAATGCCAAGGGTACCACTTTGGCCTCTGGGTTTGAAATGGTTTTAGGCATGGTGAACACAATACTATCTTCAAAGCGCATTGCTATAAGTGACATATAAAGCTGTGCAAATTTTAATTCTTCAGCCACCGTAACCACTTCTTTATTTTTTTGCTCCAACACATACCGATATACTTTAGAAAGTGCTGTCGTAAATTTGGTAGCTGCTTCTGGGTTTTCTTCTATTAAACTGGTGAGCACATTTAAACTATTAAATAAAAAATGTGGATCTAATTGATTTTTTAAAGCATCAAACTGAGCTGACGCCGTTCCTGCAATTATTTTTTGCTCTTGTACTTTAGATTCCTGCTTATACTCGTAATAATAAAAAGCATAAAAGATAAAAGCAACTACGACAGATATAATTAACGAATAGTAATAATATTCAATTTTCTCATTGGCTATAAATTGCGATAAAGAAACTTCAAAAATAACAACTTTAGTAAACAAACGCAGTAAAACTAAAGAAGCAAGGGTAATACCAATACCTCCAAAAACGCCTATAAGAAGATTTTTAATTATAAATAAATCCTTTTCATATTTGATAATTAAAAATCTAACAAAGAAACCATTGGTTAAATAAAGTACGACGCTATAGAGTTGATTGAGAGCAAAATCAAGCCCTAAACTATTGCTGGTAAATACATTATATCCATTTACATACTGTATTAGTGATACTATAAGAAATATAAGTATCCCTATAAAAAATGCTTTCGCTAGGTCTTTTCCAAAGTTTTTAATCATCATTTACCACAATTTTGTTGCTGTACTTGCATGGCATGTTCTTGACCTCCAGAAGGATGTAAATCACTCTCTGGTGTAAAGGTTTCAAACAAACCAATGGCTCGAGTTACTTCGTTGCAATAGGCAGAGACATCCCCTCCAAAAAATTTGGCACTTCCTATATCCCACTCTGCTTTCCCTAAGACGACTCTTGGGTTATTTGGAGCAATGGCCGCTGCTTTTTGGTAAAGCGCTGCAACCTTTCCTGCATATTGCATCCCGTATGTCAGACCGTCAAAAGCTACCCAAGCGGTGTAATATTGTGCTTCTAATACCATAATTTCAGCATTAGGTAACGCTCCAGTGTTGGTTTTAGCCATATTGAGTAAAGTTAATGCTTTTGCCATGGTTGCGGTAAAGACTGTATTTTCTTTTTCATTAAATCCAGAAAAAACTAAAATCTGACTGGCATAAAAATTAGGCAACCACTCGGCAGTTTCTGCACTGGCAATACGCTCAAATAATTGCACAGCTTCTTGAGGTTTTTCTGCTTTCCAAAGTTTTAGTGCTTTTTGCATGCCTGTTTCGTACTGGTTTTGTGCTACCGCGCTAAAACTTATAAAGCATAGGGTGATGTAAAGAATCGATTTCATATTAATGGAGCGTTATTGGTTAAAATTACATAGAAATTATTTGACGAATCACTTTTCCGCCTCTTACTTCAAACTTGGCATCTTCCCAGGTGGGAGGTCCAAATCGTGCCGGTGCATTATTAGAACTTGCCGTATCTTCTGTAGGATAAAAGCCCATCTTCATATTGAGTTTGCCGTCACTGTTTTTATCATGAAATGAAGAAACCGCATAGACTCCATCTGGAACATCGTTAAAAGAGACCACAACGGTGTTATCTTTAATACCAACCACATCGCCTTTATAGCGGGTATTTAAAAAATTAGCTTCACTATCATAGATGGCGACAAGGGCATTGCCTTCATTAGAATCAAAATTAGTAATGGTTACTTCAATTGTATTGACTTGTGCTTGCAAGATAAAACTGGTAAAAAACAAGCTTAAAAAGATGATGACTGTTTGCATAATTTCTGAAATTTTAGAGATTTAATATTTTGATGGTACAAAAATGCGACTACACCAAGTCTTTTAAAATTGTTTTGGAGTGAACTGTTGGATCTTGAGACTGAATTGTAAAATATAGAATTAAGGGGTTTCTTTCTGTAGTTTATACAAACTTTTTAATAGTCTCTAAGGTCCAATTTGGCAACGAATAAAAACCTCAACGCAATTAACTTTAAGGTGTTTTTGTAGAATCAAAGAGAGATCTACTACTAAGTGAATTAGATGTTTTATAGGCCTTTAGAACAAAAAATTTGTTCTTTTTGACGTATCGTATTAATTGTAAGATGTATATTAGATTTAAAAAAAAGCTCTTGTGTACAATACAAGGCACAATGTAACAAAACTTCCTTCATTTCGTCTTCCATAGAACGAACCAAAAACAATTAAATGTCGACAACTCCTCAAGAAAGAAAAGAAGCACGGAACCCCTTTATTTTAGTTTGCCATGGAGTTTAAAAAAGCTAAAATACTTAAAAATAGCCTATATCTTCCTTTCACTCTTTGGCTTTAGAGACCTCATAAATACAGAAATAATAGTACAATGGAGTACTGAATTAGGTGTTGATTCTACGCATCAAACACGCGTGATTGTAGTCATGGTTTTTCTATTATTAACCGTTGGTGTCATTAAAAACTTGGGCGCTACACGGGGTGAAGAAATGGGAGGGCGTGGTTTTTTATATTCGAATTGAGGAAAGTGATGTTATTTGAAGCAGTAGCCATTGTCAGTAAGCTCATTTGTGCCGTTTGCCATCTTCCTATCATACATTTAATGTGCGGAAGAGGAGATCATTTGGCATTACACCTAAGAGCCTTTACGGTAATGACCCTTGGAATGTCTGTAATCTTAGCCTATTATACTTTTAAATCAAATAGTTTATGCCACGCAGCTGTCTACCATTCTACACACCATATTTATATTCAAAAAGTTTGTACCCCTCTAACCATTTCAAACGATTAAACAACATTTTGGACAGATGAATATGGGTGGATGACACCAATTATAACCATTCTTTTTGCTGTCTATTTTTGGAGGAAAGCCGAGCAGGAACAGGTATAAAAACAAAACACCTTAGTTATTAATTTCAGTACCCCTATACTATATATTGGGACGAAATTAGCTCTTGGCATTTTTGGGATAGCTATTGTTAGACATTAAGAAACTCCAACCCTATTATAACGTATCCAATTGATTCTCTTTACCATCATCACTAATAGTCCAAAAGAACCCTACAAAGAAAAATTGATCTGCAGCGGGTTGTAGGGCACGTCTGTCAAAAGCACCTTGTACATTGGCGGTATTGCTGTATTGATATCCATTGATGTTTTGGAACCCAAAAACATTATTTACAGACACATATAATATTTTTTGCTGCGTAATTAAATAGGCCCAATTAAGACTTAAGCTATTAAAATCTCTAGCCTTCTCTTGCAGAAACCCTGGCATGTTAGGATTGGTATAGGCTCTACCACTACCATAGTTATAGCTGGCTCCTACCTGACTTTTCCAGTCTTTTATCCAATACTTAGCAACCACAGAAAGGTTATGTGTATTGGCAAAAGAAGGCGTTGCACTTGTAGAAAAATTTTGATATTTACGTTCTGTATCTAAATACGAATAACTCACCCAATAATCTACATTCTTAATGCTCTCATCATCACGCCAAAACAAATCTAAGCCCTGTGCATATCCATCACCATTATTGGTAAAGTTGCTGTCAAAACCTGCAAAGGCCGTATCGTATGTAACTAAATCATTATAATTTTTTCTATAGACTTCTGCTCTAAAAATTCTGTTATTGGCGGTATATTGATAGTTGGCTATATAATGGTCGGTATGTCTTGCCTTTAAGTTCGTTTCAAACTTTAACACATCGCTATTGGGTTGTTGGTTAAAATTTCCATAGGCCAAAGACAACTGACTATGTTTTCCTGTTTTGTAGGCCACAGATAAACGAGGAGACACTGTGAAATCCTGAAATAAAGCACTATACTCGCTTCTAATACCAGCTTTTAAAGCAAATTTCCTAGAAAAAACAATATCACTTTCTACAAAAAAACCCGTAATATGGTTGTTAAACCCGTAGCTATCTGCAAAAAATGGATTGGAGAAATCTTCTTCAAACGTGGTTAAAAATTGCTCTGCTCCAATACTTAATTTAAATCTACTGCTAAAACGTTTCTTTACTTTTACCTTAAGATGAGCAGAATTCTCGGTGTCTTGAATAGCATTTTCTTGCACTAAAACGTCTGTTTTGGCTACCGTATAACTTGCCCCAGTATCTAAGGTAAGGCCGTCTCCTATAACGCCGCTATACCTCATGTTGGTATACACGTTTCTGTTTTTGAGTCCAAAAGTAACACCCGTAGGTACATTAATATCTTCTTGGGTAAGTTCGAAATTAGTACGATCAAAAGCGGTGTAGAACTTAAAGAGTCCGTTTTTAAACTTTTTTCTAAAAACGGCTTCCCCACTTACAGCTTCAAATGGCTTTTCCCAATCGTTTCTGTCATTAAATATAGCCAGGTAAGGTGCTAAGGTAATGTAGCTTGCATTGACACTTAAAGACGTGGTATCCCATTTTTCTGTATGCCCTATTCCTCCACCAGCACTCATAATGTTAATGTTGGTTGCCTCTTGCATGGGTTCATCGATGGTACTTAATAATAATACCGAAGACAAGGCCTGCCCGTATTCTGCACTATATCCTCCTGTAGAAAAGGTGATACCATCAAATAAAAAGGGACTGTAACGCCCACGAGTCGGTATATTATTGGTAGAGGGTGTATAGGGAGTAAACACTCTAATACCATCAATAAAAATTTGTGTTTCATCTGCACCACCACCACGAACAAACAGACGCCCATCTTCAGCAACAGTACTCGTGCCAGGTAAGGTTTGTAAAGCGCCTATAAAATCACCTAGAGCACTTGCCGTGGTTACTACATCTAGCGGCTTTAATACAGATACTTTGCTATTATCGCTTGCTTCAAAGGTCCCTGCTGAAAGCACCACCGTTTCTAATGAGTTTACATCCTCACGGAGGGCTACCGTGAGGTTTTTCATTTCAGAAACATCTGTGTTAAGAACAAACGCCTCAAAAGAAATAAAGGTAACTTTTAGAGTTTGAATGCCTGTCTCCTCGGTTGTGAAACGAAACACACCATCCATATTAGAGGAAGTTCCATCATAGGTTCCATCAAGATATACATTAGCGCCTAAAATAGGCGTACCATCTTTTTGAAGTACCGTACCCGTAATAGCTGTTTGTGCAAACGCCATAAATGGCATTATGGCTACTAAAAAAGTACTACTATAAAAAAGGAGCAATTGTTTTTTTGAAATGTTCATGACTTCTGAAATATTAATTTAGAACAAATGTGGGGCAAGGTGTTCCTATTTCAGAATTAAAAAGACTCAACTGTATTTTTTAAGGAGTCAATTGTAAGAAAAATTAGCCCGCTACGCTAATAGAGCTTAAATCATTCGCATTGCTCACAGATATAATATAGACTAAAAAAAATCGTTGCGCTAAAAGAGTAACGTAATCGAATGTTTAAACATACTAAGTATATAGTATTTCCCCCCGAAGAGAGTCAAATTATGGAAGCTTGCAAAGCGCACTAGTTTTTGTGAGGATGGGCACTGAAATTGTTAAACGTTATAAAGGAAGATATAAAATGTGTATTTTTAAATAAAAAAATACAATGAAAAAATTATACATGATACTGATAGCTGCGCTTCTATCATTTCAAGCGCAAGCGCAAGACACCTTTTCTATTATTGCAGTAGATCCTGCCACAGGTGATATTGGATCGGCTGGAGCCTCTTGTGTCGATGGTGCCGCAAATTTTGGTGGTATTATAGATATTATTACCAAAATTATTCCTGGACGTGGAGGTGTAAATAGCCAAGCCTATGTTTGTATTCCAAACTCCAACCTCAACAATGCTATTACCCAAATGGAAACTGGCGCAACACCAGATGAAATTATTGACTACTTACTAAATAATGATTCTTGTAACTCTCAAAATTTTAATCCTGCCTACAGACAATACGGTATTGCAGATTTTGACCCTAATGGAGATCCTAGAACAGCAGGGTTTACAGGAACCGCTGCAGATGATTATAAAGATGATATTCAAGGAGCAAACTATAGTGTACAAGGAAATATTTTATTGAATGAAACAGTGTTGAATAATATGCAAGCCAATTTTAACAGCACAACAGGTACTTTGGCAGATAAATTAATGTCTGCGATGCAAGGTGCTAATTTTGCTGGCGCAGATTCGCGATGTTTGGCCAGGGGAACATCATCAACTTCTGCCTATTTACTAGTATATAAAGCAGACGACGAGATAAACAATCCTCACATACGTTTAAACATTGAAGAAATGCCTTTTGGTGAAGAGCCTATCGACTCTTTGCAAAGTCTTTACAATCAATTTCTAGGGAGTAATGAAACGGCATTAAAAAACAAGCTACAGCTTTACCCTAATCCAGTAGATTCAGAATTTACACTATACTATGAACCTGGAGTGCTCATCAAAAAACTTAGTATTAGTGACATGCAAGGAAAAGTTATACTCCAGCCAAAACAAGAAGCTTCAAATCAAGGAGCACTTACTATTACAACATCAAGGTTAACAAAAGGTATTTACTTCCTGCATGTAGATACTTTGCAGGGTATACAAACCATAAAATTTATTAAAAAATAAGGCTTTTAGTTCATTTCAATAAAAAAAGGCGCCCTATAAAAGGTGCCTTTTTTTTATTGAAATTTTGTAATGTGTATTAATTATTTATGTGTGGAGAGTTGGTGTTGTTGCCAATTTGTAATACCCCCTTGAAGGTCAAAAACTTGAGTAAAACCTAACTCTTCTAAAATTTTTGCTGCTTGGGCACTTTGGCCCCCTTTCTTACAATAGACATATACCGGTTTAGCTTTATCTAGGTGCGCAACTTTTTGTTTAAAATCGGTATCTGTAACACATATATTTTGAGCATCTTTAAGGTGACTTACCGCATATTCATCTTGTGTTCTTACATCTATCAGTTGTGCACTACTGTCGTTTAGCAACACATCGTACATGGCTTTTGGAGCAATAGCCTGGATGGCCTTAGGCGCTACATGATTGTTTTTTTTTTGAGCGTTGTCACAAGACACACTTAACAAGGCAAGCAGTATTGCAAAAATTATAGTACTATATTTTTTCATAGTGTTTTATTAAACGGCTTTTTCACCTTTCCACTCCATAAACCCTCCCATAAGGTTGTATGCGTTTTCAAAACCAATAGAATTCATGATCATACATGCTTGGCCACTTCTGGCACCAGATCGGCAATACACATAGTGTTTTTTTGCTGTATCAAGACCTTTGACACCCTCCATAAAAGCTCCAGCGTTCATTATATCAAGGTGTATTGCGTTAGGAATATATCCCTCTTCAACTTCGGTTTGAGTTCTTACATCTAGTATGATCGCTTCAGGATCTGCAGCTAATTGCTCTGTCCATTGCGCTTGTGTTA
>JBLHII010000092.1:0-7468 GCA_047616265.1 Minisyncoccia bacterium | reverse complement strand
TTGAAGAACAGGGTGCACCAACTCACCAATAAGATCTACCAAAGGTTGTAATACAAATTTTCGGTGCTGAATTTCAGGGTGTGGCACCTGCAAATGCACTTCATTAATTATAGCATCATTATAAAGCAAAATATCAATGTCAATAGGACGAGACTCATATCCATTTGTGGCAGATCGTTGTCTTCCTAATGCCTTTTCAATGTGTGAAATTTCAGATAAAACATCGTGTGCCGAACAAAACGTTTGTACTTCAATAACACAGTTTAAAAAAGAGGCTCCATCAAAACCAATGGCAGGAGTTTCATAAACTGCAGACGTTTTAGTTATCGCTCCAATTTGTTGAAATATAGCCGCAACAGCATGCTGCAAATGCTCAAATCTGTTCCCAAGATTAGTGCCTAAACCCAAATATAATGTATGCTCGTTTTTGATAAGCTTATGTGATTTTATTACTGTATTAATAAAAGGAAATGATTAGAGATATTGAAGTTCAATTTATAGCATATTAATAGATACAACAAACCCCTCGTTACTTCTCACATTAAAAACAGTATCATCTTCAAAAATGAGGTACTGCCCTTTGATGCCTTTGAGAGTGCCGGTGTACTCTGGGGTTTTAATTAGGTTTAATGTTTTGAGTTTTGTCGGGTATTGCAATACAGGAAACTCAAGGTTTGTTTCTGTATTGTTTTCTATAAAATAAGGCAATGCTTCATCTGGAATGTATTGTTTTAATTTATCCCGCCAAGCCGCTAAGTCTTGTTCTTGAATTTCATTTTTAAGCATGGTGCGCCAATTGGTTTTATCACCCACGTAATTTTTAAGGGCAACTTCTGTAATGCCTGCAAGATACCTATTTGGCACTTCTACAATTTCTAGTGCTTCATGAGCTCCTTGATCAATCCAACGGGTTGGAACTTGTGTTTTACGGGTAACGCCAACTTTAACGTTACTGCTGTTTGCTAAATAGACTATATGTGGTTTGAGCTGAACAGACTTCTCATACTCCAAATCACGATCTTCAATACCTAAATGCGCTTTACTTTGTTCTGGATGTATAATCCAGTCTGCTGCTTGAGGGATCTCAAAGAAACAGTCATAACAAAACCCTTGACGGTATATTTTTTTCTTCTTTTTACAATTTAAGCATTGGTACCCAAGAAAGGAAATGTTGATTTTTTTATCAAGAAGTTGGTTTACATTTAAGAAGTCATTTTCAAATACTAAATAGTATTGAATTGGACGCCCTATTTCAGTTTTCATTTTTGTTAAAGTGCCTTGGAATTGCATAAAATAAAATTGTACATTTAGATCTTAAAGATAGGTCAAAAATATGCCAATACCCATAGTAAATTCTTTAGCATCTTGGTTTTTAAAGAAACGTTTTCATCAAATAGAACTTTTCTTAAAATACCCTATTGATGTTCAAAATGAACTATTGGAGCACCTATTGCACACTGCCAAAAATACTGAAATTGGAAAACAATACGATTTTGCATCTATTGCATCGTATCGAGAATTTGCTGATAGGATTCCAGTGACCTCTTATGAAGATAATCAAGAACGAATTGAACGCGCCAGAAGAGGGGAAACCAATATATTTTGGCCCACCCCTATTAAGTGGTTTGCTAAATCAAGCGGCACCACCAATGCTAAAAGTAAATTCATTCCTGTAAGCTCAGACTCCCTAGAATACTGTCATTATGCTGCAAGTAAAGACTTGTTATGCATGTATCTAAATAATAATCCAGATGCTAATTTATTTTTAGGTAAAAGCTTACGCTTGGGTGGAAGCAAAAAACTATACACAGAAAACGGAACTGTATTTGGAGATCTATCTGCCATATTGATAGATAATATGCCCTTCTGGGCAGAGTATAGCAGCACCCCTAGTAATGAGGTTTCGCTCATGGCAGACTGGGAAGTGAAAATGCAAGCTATTGTAGATGAAACCATTCAAGAAAACGTAACTAGTCTCGCAGGAGTACCCTCTTGGATGCTCGTTTTGCTGAATAATGTTCTAGAAACAACAGGCAAAGGAAACCTCTTTGAAGTCTGGCCTAATTTAGAAGTCTATTTTCACGGCGGTGTTAATTTTGACCCTTATATAGAGCAATATAACGCCATACTTCCCAAAGATAATTTCAGGTATTATGAGATTTACAATGCTAGTGAAGGGTTTTTTGCCATCCAAGATAGAAATACCAATAAAGAATTGTTATTAATGTTAGATTATGGCATCTTTTATGAATTTATACCCATGGATACTTATGGCAGTACTTCAGAGACAGTTATAGCATTAAGTGAGGTGGAGGTTAATAAGAACTATGCCATTGTAATCACTACTAATGCCGGATTATGGCGCTATAAAATTGGTGACACTGTGCGTTTTACGTCCATCAGTCCTCACAGAATTAAAGTAACTGGGCGTACCAAACATCATATTAATGTGTTTGGAGAAGAGCTAATTATTGAAAACGCAGAAGCTGCTCTAAAAGAAGCGTCGAAACATGCACAATGCGAAATCATAGACTATACCGCTGCTCCCATTTTTATGGAAGGAAGAGAAAAGGGAGCACATGAGTGGATGATTGAATTTAAAATTCCCCCAAAAGACCTAGCGCTCTTTATACAGAGCTTAGATAACGCTTTAATGAATGTGAATAGTGATTATGAAGCAAAACGTTTCAACAATACAACGCTTAATACACCAAGAGTTCATGTCGCTCGTCAAAAACTATTTTATGATTGGCTTAAAGAAAAAGACAAACTAGGAGGACAACACAAAGTTCCTAGGCTCTCTAACAAGCGTAATTTTATGGAAGAATTATTGCTCTTAAATAAATAGTGCCGGGCCTACAGAGATAAACAATACAATTTAAGCCCTTGTTGAGGTCTGTTTTAAAAGAATTAGATGCGGCTTCAGGATCTTTTTCTGGCTTTACATCAAATTTTGTTTGATCCGGTAACAGTTTGCATAAAAAAAACCCTACCATATTTATGATGGTATGGGTTTTCTATTGTTACTTTATATAGTTAAGATACTGCTTTAAGCTTCTTAATGGTAGATTTATTTAGTTTCTCTTCTGCGTACTCTTGCGTAACGCTTAAGAATTTTTTATCAGTACCTGGCAACTCAAACATTGCGTCTGTTAAAACAGCCTCACAAAGCGATCGTAAGCCCCTTGCCCCTAATTTATAAATAATAGCTTGATCTACAATAAAATCTAGTGCCTCTGAGGTCATCACCAACTCTATGCCATCCATTTCAAACAACTTCTTATATTGCTTAATTATGGCATTTTTTGGCTCTGTTAAAATAGCTCTCAAGGTTCCTTTGTCTAGAGGGTTCATGTAGGTTAGTACGGGTAAACGCCCTATGATTTCTGGAATTAAACCAAATGACTTTAAATCGCTTGGTATAATATACCGTAGCATTTGATCTTTTTCTAACGTGTTTTCTTTTTTAGAGGCGCTAAAACCAACAGCTTGCAAATTAAGTCGTTTTGAGATATGTCTTTCAATACCATCAAAAGCACCTCCAGCAATAAACAAAATATTTTCAGTGTTTACCTCAATGAACTTTTGGTCTGGGTGTTTTCTTCCTCCTTTAGGCGGTACATTAACTACCGTACCTTCTAATAATTTCAATAAGGCTTGTTGCACTCCTTCTCCACTTACGTCTCTAGTAATAGATGGGTTATCACTCTTGCGAGCAATTTTGTCTATTTCATCAATAAAGACGATTCCGTTTTCAGCTTTTTCTAAGTTGTAATCTGATGCTTGTAATAAACGTGTCAAGATGCTCTCTACATCTTCTCCAACATATCCCGCCTCTGTTAACACGGTTGCATCTACAATGGCTAAAGGGACATTTAACATTCTAGCAATAGTTTTTGCTACCAATGTTTTACCTGTTCCAGTTTGTCCAACTATAATGATGTTACTTTTCTGGATATCAATATCGTCATCCGTTTTTGGTTGTAATAACCGCTTATAGTGATTATAAACTGCTACAGACATCACTCTTTTGGTATGATCTTGCCCAATTACGTAATCATCCAAAAATGCCTTGATACTTTTAGGCTTTTTTAACATCACATCTTTGTTCAGATCCTCATCTCCTGTGTGTGATGCCTCTTCTACTACAATTCCGTGGGCTTGTTCTATACAACGGTCACAAATATGAGCGTCTAGCCCTGCAATAAGCAAGCTAGTGTCTACTTTTTTTCGACCACAGAAAGAACATTCTAAAACCTCTTTTGACATGATATGCGTTTTGTATTATCCTCTTTTTAATATTTCGTCAATCATACCGTATTCCAGCGCTTTGTCTGATTTCATCCAGTAGTCACGATCACTATCCTCGTATACTTTATCATAACTTTGACCACTGTGGCTTGCTATAATATTATATAATTCTGTTTTTAAAGTCATGATTTCACGCGCTGTAATTTCTATATCACTTGCTTGACCTTGAGCACCTCCTAATGGTTGATGAATCATCACTCGCGAGTGTGTTAAACCACTGCGTTTTCCTTTTTGTCCAGCACATAACAATACAGCCCCCATAGAAGCGGCCATACCAGTACAAATAGTAGCTACATCTGGCTTTATAAATTGCATGGTGTCATAAATTCCTAATCCAGCATATACACTCCCTCCAGGAGAGTTAATATAAATTTGAATATCCTTAGAAGCGTCTACACTTTCTAAAAAGAGTAATTGCGCTTGCACGATGTTTGCTACTTGATCGCTAATCCCTGTCCCTAAAAAGATAATTCTATCCATCATTAGACGTGAAAAGACATCAAAAATGGCAATATTCATCTGGCGCTCTTCAATAATGTTTGGAGTAAGGTTGCTAGGGTACATACTACTCATTATTTTTTCATAATACGTACTACTAATTCCCTGGTCCTTAATCGCGTATTTTTTAAATTCTTCTCCGTAGTTCATAAAACTGTTTATTCTTTAAATTTAAAAATAATTAAATTGTACTGTATCTGATACCTCAAAAAAGATGCCGAGATATCTAGTATGCCAAATTGACCCTTAAGAACAATACAAACCAATGGGCGGTGTTGTTTGTATAAAAGTGTGCTTTAAAAGCATCCGTAAAGCACACTAAAGATACCTAAATTTTTAAAGATTTATGCGTACGCATCTTTAATGAATTTATCATAAGACACTTCTTTTATTTTGAGCTTTGCGTTTTCTTTAAAGAAAGCTAATAGTTTATTAGAGTTTAACTGATCGCTCAGACGCTTTACTTCTTCTTGATTTGATAGAATTCTTGATGCTATATTGTCTAGCTCCTCTTCACTAGGGTCTAGTTGTCCAAATTGCGCCATTTGTCCCTTAATCATTTCACGGCTGTATGCTTTTAATTCATCAAAGGTTACTTGCAAATTATTATCTGCTCTAAGCTTCCCTTCAATTAATTGGTAGCGTAGCCCTTTTTCGCTACGAATATATTCTGCTTTGGCCTCTTCTTCTGTCATCATCTTCTCTCCAGAAACTTGAATCCAACGTTCCAAAAAGTCTTTTGGCAGGTCAAATTTTGTGTTTTCTATTAAAGACGCTACAACATCATTCAACATTTTTTGATCACTTTGTTGTGCAAATTGTTTCTCTGCGTCTTCTTTGATCTTTTCTTTCAACGCCTTTTCTGAGGTAACAACACCCTCACCAAATAGCTTATCAAAAAGCTCTTGGTCCAATGCTGCCATTTCACGAGTGTTTACTTCTTCAACTGTAAAAGAAACATCTACGGCAAGACCCTTAGCGTCCTCTGGAGACACCTCGAAGTGCTTTTGGCTTTCATGATCCTCTGCAAACATACCCTTTGTTTTCAAGACGATTACGTCTCCCTTTTTTGCTCCTACAAGGGCTTTAACTTGTGCCTTTCCTTTTAAGCTATCCAGCTCAATAGTAGTGTTTTTGTTAATGTTTTTTTCCTCGTTGGTAAAGGTTCCTGTTATTTCATCTCCTTTAGCAGCAGTCGTCTTTAAAGCTAGTTTTCCGTATTGCTTGCGTATGGTTTTTACTTGATTGTTTAGCATATCATTATCTGCTACAACTTTGTAAGCGGTTACTGATTTTTTAGCGACATCTACTTTAAAAGATGGAGATAAGCCTAAATCAAATTCAAAGGTAAATTCTTCGTTGTCCCAGTTTATTTCTGTCACGTTTTTTGGAAGTGGATTTCCTAAAACATCTAGTTTTTCTTCTGTTAAATAATTATGTAACCCTTCTTGTAGAAGCTTATTTACTTCTTCAACTAATACTGATTTACCGTATTGTTTTTTAACCATTCCCATAGGAATATGTCCTTTTCTAAAACCAGGTATGTTTGCTGTTTTTTTGTAATCATTTAAAATCTTAGTTACCTTCTCTTGGTAATCATCTTTTGAGATTACCACGGTCACTACTGCATTTAGTGCATCAACATCTTTCTTTTTGATATCCATTGTATTGTAAATTTTAATTTAAATAGCTCATAAATAAAGAGATATAGCCTGCATTTACGAGCGTGCAAAGATATAGCAAATTACTAGATGTTCCAAGCTAATTACCTAACATAAAACAAAAGCAAACAAATACCTGGTGTGCTATTTCCAGAGGAAATACGTGAAGAAAAAAAAGAGGCTTAAGGGGTCAATACTTGCTTAAAAAATAGGTCCCCTATTTGATGATGTCTTCTTTTTTAACTGTTTCCGAAGATATTTTAGCGTGTTTCTAAAAGCACCGTTTCGACTACCTTAAAAATAAAAAAAAGCACTGAATAAATTCAGTGCTTTTTTAATTTAAGTGCGGATGACAGGAATCGAACCTGCACGCCTTGCGGCACTAGATCCTAAGTCTAGCATGTCTACCAGTTCCACCACATCCGCAGACCTCACCAAAGCAATATAGTAGCTTTGGGACGGCAAATATACATAATTGTTATAATTAACAAACAATCTTTATTAAGAAATAATGCTTTTAATTACCTTTAGCTTTTATACCGAAACATACAATAATATCTTCGGAAATTTTAAAAGTTAAATTAGTTATGAAAAGTGCCAAACCTTATATTACAGAACACAAAGACAGATTTATAGACGAACTGTTATCCTTGTTAAAAATACCTAGCATTTCTGCAGACAAAGCATATGCTGCTGATGTTATTAAAACGGCAAATGTTATAAAGTCAAGCCTTGAAAAAGCTGGCTGTGATGCTGTTGAAATATGTGAAACTCCAGGATACCCTATTGTGTACGGAGAAAAAATAATAGACCCTACATTACCTACCATTTTGGTGTATGGACACTACGATGTGCAGCCACCAGATCCTATAGGCTTGTGGGACAGCCCCCCCTTTGAGCCCGTAATCAAGAAAACCGAACTACATCCCCAAGGAGCTATTTTTGCGCGTGGTAGTTGTGATGATAAAGGCCAAATGTACATGCACGTGAAAGCCATG
>JBLHII010000091.1:0-7520 GCA_047616265.1 Minisyncoccia bacterium | reverse complement strand
ATACCAAATCCACCAAGTGATAGTTTGGTCGAAAGGAGTTCTCCTTTAATATTTGAAATTTCAAATGAACTAATGTTTTTTGCCCCATTTTTTATTGGATCAACTCCTAGTCTTTTTAGATATGGCAATACTTCATTAGAAACATACTCACCACATACTTTGTGATGAGGATAGGCATATTTTTCTATTAGCAATACATCAAACCCTTGTTGAGATAGGTGTATACCCGCGGTTAGCCCGGCAAGACCCCCTCCAATAATAAGAACTTCAACATGTTTGCATTTTGCCATTATATAAAGAACGTCATAGTTTTAACAACAAAAAACCCTTTCACAAAATTTTATGAAAGGGTTTAATCGTAGTTTTTTACAAACCATTATTAATATGCAATTAATTCGTGTAAGGCAGCATCGAACCTATAATTTGCTAAATATTCACGCTCCAGATCGGCAGCAAATGGAATAGGCGTCTCTAGTCCTGCAACTCGTTTTATTGGCGCATCTAAGTCTTCAAAACAATGCTCAGATAATAATGCAGAAATGTCACTTGCAATACCTCCAAACATAGAGTCTTCCTGTAAGATGATGACTTTCCCTGTCTTTTTTACTGAGGTATATATAGTTTCTGTGTCTAAAGGTGATAGTGTGCGTAAATCTATAAGGTCTGCTTTTATAGTAGCATCATCTCCTAGTGTTTTTAAAGCCCAATGGACCCCCATACCATAGGTAATTATAGTTACATCATTTCCTTCTTGAAGAAGCGCAGCCTTTCCTAGTGGCAAGGTATAATAGTGTGTAGGGACTTCTTGACGAATGCTTCGGTACAATGCTTTGTGTTCAAAAAACAATACTGGGTTTGGATCTTCAATAGCTTCAGCAAGTAATCCTTTAGCATCATACGGAAACGCTGGGTAGACGACCTTTAAACCTGGCGTATGTGTAAACCAAGCTTCATTTGTTTGACTATGAAAAGGTCCAGCACCCACCCCTGCTCCACATGGCATACGTATTACCACATCTGCTTTTTGAGCCCAGCGGTAGTGAGATTTTGCTAAATGATTTATAATCGGGTTAAAACCTGAAGTTACGAAGTCTGAAAACTGCATTTCCATGATAGACTTATAGCCACTAATGGAAAGCCCCATCGTTGCCGAAACAATGGCAGATTCACAAATAGGAGTGTTTCGTACTCTCTCTCTTCCAAAGGCTTCCAAAAACCCATCTGTAATTTTAAACACACCACCATACTCTGCAATGTCTTGTCCAAGAATGACCGTATTGTCATGACGCTCCATTGCCTGCTTTAATCCTTGAGATATTGCGTCTATTAAGCGTAACTCTTCAGTTTCTGTATTAGGAAGCGTTTCTTGATAAGTGTATGGATGGTATACATCTTTTAATTCTTCAGTTATATTTGCCTTGACGGTTGGCTCATTAAAGGCTAGGTCTAAACCATCATCAATGTCTTTTTTAATAGTACTTCTAAAAAGTGCGATATCTTGCACTGTGATATGTCGTTCGGCTAATAAGAAATTTTCAAAATTAACAAGTGGATCTTTAGCGGCCCAGGTATCCATTAATTCTTGTGGTACATATTTAGTACCACTTGCCTCTTCATGTCCACGCATTCTAAACGTTTTAAACTCCAATAATACAGGGCGTGGATTCTCGCGCATATCATCTACAAGTGCTTTTACCTTAGTATACACTTCTATAATATTATTTCCGTCTATAATGTGAGCTTCCATTCCATACCCTTTTCCACGATCTGCTAGGTTTTCACAAAAATATTGTTCACTAGCTGGTGTCGAAAGGCCATATCCATTATTTTCAATACAAAACAATACGGGTAATTGCCATACCGAAGCTACATTTAACGATTCATGAATGTCTCCTTCACTTGTACCACCTTCTCCAGTAAATACTGCACAGACCTGTTTGTTGTTCTTTAGTTTATTAGCCAGTGCAATTCCATCGGCAACTCCAAACTGAGGTCCTAAATGACTAATCATTCCTACAATATTAAACTCTTGGGTACCAAAGTGAAAACTACGATCGCGTCCTTTTGTAAAACCATTGGCCTTTCCTTGCCATTGAGAAAATAACCGATATAACGGAATCTCACGTGTAGTAAATACGCCTAGGTTGCGATGCATGGGTAAAATATATTCTTCGGGATCTAAAACAGCAGTAATACCGACCGATATAGCTTCTTGACCGATGCCGCTAAACCACTTAGAGACTTTACCTTGACGTAATAAAATAAGCATCTTCTCCTCAATCATCCGAGGCTTTAGCATGGATTTGTACAACAAAACTAACGTGTCTTTAGCTATGTTTTTAGTATGATAGTCGAAATTAATTTTTGACGCTGATTGCGAACTCATAGAAATATATATAAGATTTCAAATGTATAAAAAAAGAAAATGTTGAAATTGAATAAATACATTTTTTTCAAATACTATATTACTCTTGTATTTTGATATATTTGTATGTAAATTTTTTGATCATGAATAATATTCCAAGTGTTGATTTAGCAGATTTCTTAAGTAATGATCCTAAACGTAAACAAAAATTCATAAATGAAATTGGTAGCGCCTATGAAAACATTGGTTTTGTTTCGCTTAAAAATCATTTCTTGGATGACGTCCTAGTTTCAGACCTCTACAAAGAAATAAAATCATTTTTTGCTATGGACGTAGCGAAGAAAAAAAAGTATGAAATAGAGGGACTTGGTGGACAACGTGGCTATGTGTCTTTTGGTAAAGAACATGCCAAAGGGAAAAAAGAAGGAGATCTAAAAGAGTTTTGGCATTTTGGTCAAGAACCAACAGCAGACGCTAACCTTACAGAAACCTATCCAGATAATGTTCTAGTTGATGAACTTCCTAATTTTAATACAACAGGGATGGAAGCGTATCGTTTGCTCGAAAAAACAGGGGTGCATGTATTAAGAGCATTAGCCTTATATATTGGTGTAGATGAATTTTACTTTGATCATTGGGCTTCAAATGGAAACAGTATTTTAAGACCCATACACTACCCTCCTATTACCAAAGAACCTGAAGGAGCAGTTAGAGCAGGAGCTCATGGAGATATTAATTTAATAACACTATTAATGGGGGCCTCTTCTGGAGGACTTCAAGTATTGCACAAAGATGGAACTTGGATTGATGCAATTCCTCAAGAAGATGAATTGGTTATTAATGTAGGAGATATGCTAGAGAGACATACCAACAATAAATTACGCTCTACAATACATAGGGTTGTAAATCCACCAAAAGAGCAATGGGACAGCCCACGGTTTTCAATTCCGTTTTTTATGCACCCTAGAGGTGATATGAACTTAGATTGCATGGCTAAATGTATTGATGAAACACATCCAAAATCATTTGATGACATAACAGCGGGTGACTTTTTACACCAACGTTTGATTGAAATAGGGCTTAAAACAAAATAATTGTGGATTTAAAAGACCAACTTAAAAACTTATATCCAGACCACGTTGTCTCTGCTGATCCTGATCCTATTCAGGACGATACGATATGGATTCAAGAGGACCCATTAATTTGTAAGTACGAAAAACGAAAAGGGAAGGCAACGACAATTATTGAGGGATACACGGGTGCTAGTAGTGATTTTAAACAACTTGCTAAAGAAATCAAACAACTTCTCAGTGTTGGTGGTAGTTTTAAGAACGAACAAATTATTATACAAGGTGATTACCGGGATAAAATAATGATGTTTCTACAGAAAAAAGGATTTAAAACCAAACGAGTTGGAGGTTAAAATAACAAGGATACAATCTTGTTAAATCTGCATACCGTTACTTTGAAGCGTAATCAATAAAAAAATAACTCTTGAAACCTATTGCTCACAGTGAACTTATTATAAATAAAGATGGTAGCATATATCACCTAAACCTCAAACCAGGTGATATAGCAGACACTATTATAACTGTAGGAGACCCCGATCGAGTTGCCGCAGTTTCAAAATATTTTGACACCATAGAGTTCTCTAATCAAAAAAGAGAGTTTAAAACGCAAACGGGCACCTATAAAGGAAAGAGAATTACAGTAATTTCTACTGGAATTGGCACAGACAATATAGATATTGTTTTTAATGAACTAGACGCCCTTGTCAATATTGATTTTAAAACAAAAACTATTAAAAAAAAGCTCACGAAACTTACTTTTATTAGAATTGGCACAAGTGGTGCCATACAAAGAGACATTCCGGTAGATAGTTTTTTAATTTCTGAAAAAGCTATCGGGTTTGATAACTTACTTCATTTTTACAATACAGAAGAGCTGCTAGATACTGCTTTTTCTAAAGCGCTAAGAAAACACTGCCAGTGGAACCCAAACAATGCGACTCCATATTTAGTTCCTGCTAGCAAACAATTACTTCTAGCTTTTAATGCTGTCCAATTTCAAAAAGGATGTACCGCAACCAATGTTGGTTTTTATGGTCCACAAGGAAGAGCGCTTCGTCTTACACCCAAAGATGAGAACCTAAACAGCAAGCTAGAGTCTTTTGAATATCAAGGAACAAGAATCACCAACTTAGAAATGGAAACCTCTGCCATCTATGGGTTAGCTATACTATTGGGGCATGAAGCTATTTCACTTAATGCCATTTTAGCAAATAGACCTTTAGGGACGTTTAGTGCAGACCCAAACAAAACGGTGGATCAATTAATTATAACGACATTAAATGTTGTAGCAAAAAACACATAAAACATGTATTTTTACAAGGGTATTAAATTTCTCAAAAAATGAAGCAGGGTATTGTATGAAAAAATTTAAAATTGGTGGTGTTCCAGAACACTTCAATCTACCTTGGTACCTTACATTAAAAAATAAAGAGTACCAAGAAAAAAACATCAACCTAAGATGGCAAGATTATCATAGCGGAACAGGAGAGATGTGCAATGCTTTGCGCGCTGGCGAAATTGATATGGCCGTTATCCTAACAGAAGGTATAATAAGAGATATTAGCAAAGGTAATCCCTGTAAAATTGTGCAAGTCTTCATCAATACGCCTTTAATATGGGGGATTCATGTTTCTAAAAACAGTGACTACCAAACAATTTCAGACTTAAAAGGAACAAAAGCTGCAATTAGCAGGTATGGTTCTGGCTCACATTTAATGGCTTACATTAATGCAGAAAATCAAGGGTGGAACAAAGATGTTGCATTAGATTTTGAGGTTGTTGAGAACTTGGAGGGGGCTCTAGAAGGACTTCCAAATGGCAAAGGTGATTATTTTATGTGGGAGAAATTTACTACAAAGCCCTATGTAGATAACGGCCCCTTTACTTTGATAGGAGAATGCCCTACCCCTTGGCCATGTTTTGTAATTGCAGTTCGTGATGAAGTCTTAGGTAGAGACCCTGGGGCAATAAAAGATATTTTAAACATAATTAATTCTGCTACTATAAGCTTTAAAGAGACTCCAGATATAGATATAATGATTGCCAATAGATACGAACAAAAATTAGAAGACGTACAACAGTGGCTTGCATTAACTCAATGGAGTCAAAAACAACTCTCTACAAAGGAAGTTGCACGGGTACAAGAAAAATTAATGCAATTAGATTTGATAGAAACAAAAGTTTCTGAAGAAAATGTTTTATTTAATATTTAATATAGTATGCTTATTTACAATACATTGTGTGTTGATGTTGCGTAAAAAATATATTTATTTCCTTTTTTAATTTGTGCTACGCAACCCTTTAAGAAAATAATCATCTAATAAATGTAAATAGTATGCATATGATGATATTTCTTGTAGTTTTAGGTTCTCTTTTAATTACCAATGTATTATTATTACATTTTAGTTGTAATTCAACAGAGCCTACTAACACAGATAAAGAGTAAGTTTTTTTAAGTAAGTATAGTTTAAGACCATGAACTATTCATTTTATAACATATAAAGTGAATAGTTTTTTTTATTTATTACCAGGAAATAACTTTTTTTCCTTGAGCTATTAAATAGCTATTTACACTACTAAAATGCTTGTTACCAAACCAATACCCTCTGTTTGCACTAAGAGGAGAAGGGTGGCCACTGCTAAGTACATAATGTTTTGTTGTGTCAATTTTAGCCCCTTTCTTTTTAGCATATCCACCCCATAATAAAAAAATAACTCCTTGTTTTTTTTCTGAAATTGCCGAAATAATTGCGTCTGTAAAGGGCTCCCATCCTTTTTTTTGATGACTGCCCGGGGCGTGTTCTTTTACGGTTAATGTAGCATTTAATAATAACACACCTTGTTTGGCCCAGCGGTCCAAGTTTCCAGAAACAGGAATTGGTATTCCAAGGTCATTTTCAATTTCTTTAAAAATATTTTTAAGAGATGGTGGATGTTTTATATGATCTCCCACCGAAAAACACAACCCATTAGCTTGCCCAAAACCATGATAAGGGTCTTGCCCAATAATAACAACACATACATCGTCAAAAGAAGTATGACTTAAGGCTTTAAAGATTTCTTTTTTAGCAGGATAGCAAGTAGTGTCATGATACGCTTTATCCACAAACGTTAGTAAAGACTTAAAATAATCTTTCTTTAGTTCATCTTGTAAAATAGGTTTCCACGTTGGGGAAATATTAACATGCATTATGTGTATTTTTGTAGTATAAAATTACTTCTTTTGTTATTAAATAGAACGTAATTATTTAAAAATAAAATACGCCATTGCGCAAGAAGTATGATTAAAATTGATGCCAAAACCCTGGAAGACCTTGAGTTTCCTGCTGTTTTACAACAAGTTTCAAGTTTTTGTATCACTGCCCCCGGGAAAGAGCGTGTACTTTCTATAATGCCCTTTGATGATGTTGAATACATCAAAACAGGTTTGCAGCAAGTAAAAGAATATACTGCATCATTTGGTAGCGACTCTCCCATACCAAATCATGGTTTTGAACCGATCTTCAGAGAATTACAATTACTTGATATAGAAAACAGTACCCTAGATGTATCTGGCTTTAGAAAGATTTTAACCATAACAGAAACCACACACAGATTACTAGTTTTTTTCAAGAAGTTTGAGGAGTTTTATATTTGCCTTCATGCCAATGCTAATACTATTGAATATCGTGCAAACATTTCGGCAGAAATTCAAGCAATTTTTGATAAGTATGGTGAGGTTAGAGATGATGCATCACAACAACTATCTCAAATTAGAAGACGTCTTAATGTAGTGAAAGGACAGGTTAATTCTTCTTTTGGAAAGGCATTAACACGATATATTGGAAACGATTACCTTGACGAGATACGTGAATCTGTTGTTGAAAACAGGCGTGTATTGGCTGTTAAAGCCATGTATAGACGTAAAGTGCGGGGTACCGTTCTAGGGAGCTCCAAGACCGGAAGTATTGTGTACATGGAACCACAAGAAACGTTCGAGTTTACTACAGAACTAAGTAACTTAGTATATGAAGAGCTTGAAGAAATTAAACGCATTTTAAAAATGCTTACAGAGTATGTGAGACCCTATACTCCATTACTTGCTG
>JBLHII010000090.1:0-7530 GCA_047616265.1 Minisyncoccia bacterium | reverse complement strand
GCGCATGCGGCAAACCTCCACGAGTTTTTCTGTTTGGTCCTCCACTCCTTTTGCTACATCTATTACAACAATTACACTATCTACTGCCGTTAGTGTTCTAAAGGTGTCTTCTGCAAAATCTTTGTGACCAGGGGTGTCAAGGATATTTATTTTAATGCCTTCATATTCAAAAGCTAACACAGAGGTGGCCACAGAGATACCACGCTGTCTCTCAATTTCCATAAAGTCACTGGTGGCCCCTTTTTTTATTTTATTGCTTTTTACCGCACCCGCTTCTTGAATTGCACCTCCAAAGAGTAAAAGTTTTTCGGTTAAGGTTGTTTTACCTGCATCTGGGTGTGATATAATGCCAAATGTTTTTCTTCTGTCTATTTCTTTTTGTAATGACATTTATAAAATTTTTTGAACAAAGATACACCTAGTTTTTAGTTTACGATATAATATTAAAAAACCTATCAGGTTGTTGGGTACACTTCTGTTTTTTCAGGGTTCATTTTTTTCATTAGGGTATGGTGCTACGTATTTATAATATAGAGAGCCTATGTTTATTATTCATAACTAAAACCCTTGCTAGGGATGCAAAAACACTTCTATTGTATTCGGTAGAGGTGTTTTTGTGTTTATAAAACACGCAGACTAAATTAATTGATTGAATTTCTTTTACCTTTGTGGTATAACTTATATTATGGAATTACAACTGACCAAACCTATTTGCTTTTTTGATTTAGAAACTACAGGTATTAATATAGCTACAGATAGAATTGTAGAAATTTCTATATTAAAAGTATTTCCAAATGGGAATAAGCAGAGTCATACCTGGAGGGTAAATCCAACCATTCCTATTCCTGCAGAGACTACAGCAGTGCATGGTATTACAGACGAGATGGTAGCAAATGAACCCGTCTTTAAAGTACTTTCTAAAAAAGTGTATGATTTAATAAAAGATAGCGATTTAGGAGGTTTTAATAGCAACCGTTTTGATATTCCATTGCTTGCTGAAGAGCTGTTAAGGGCAGAGGTTGATTTTGACATGAAGAAAAACCTTGCCATTGATGTGCAAACTATTTTTCATAAAAAAGAAAAAAGAACGCTAGAGGCAGCCTATCAGTTTTATTGTGATAAAACGTTAGTAGATGCCCACAGTGCAGCTGCAGACACCAATGCTACCTATGAGGTGTTAAAAGCCCAATTAAGCAGGTATGAAGACTTAGAAAACAACATGACGACCTTGGCTGCGTATAGTGCTCATAGAAAATTTGCAGATTTTGCAGGATATATAGGGTATGATAAAGAAGATAGGGAGATTTTTAGCTTCGGGAAACACAAAGGGATTCTCGTGCGCACAGTTTTAGAAAAAGAACCAGGTTATTTTGGGTGGTTGTTGAATGCAAATTTTCCTTTGTATACAAAGAAGGTTTTAACCAAAATTAAACTAAGTAAGCTAAACACAAAGTTTTAATATTTTTGTTTCTTAAAATCTAATTAAAGCAATTATGAAGATTATTTGTATTGGTCGTAATTATACAGATCACATAGCAGAGTTAGAAAATGAGCGTCCTAAAGAACCAATTGTTTTCTTAAAACCAGATACCTCAGTTTTACTAAAGAAACAGCCTTTTTTTATACCAGAATTTAGCAATGAAGTTCAGCACGAGGTCGAGCTTTTGATTAAAATCACAAAGGTTGGCAAGCACATAGATAAAAAATTTGCACATAAATACTATGATGAAATAGGTTTAGGCATCGATTTTACTGCACGTGATCTACAGCAACAGTTAAAGCATAAAGGACTTCCTTGGGAAAAAGCAAAGGCCTTTGATGGTGCTGCTGTGATTGGTAAATTTGTACCCAAATCTAATTTTTCCGCTATTGACAACATTTCATTTTCATTAAAAAACAATCAAAAAACTGTTCAAAGTGGTAATTCTTCCCTCATGTTGTGGCAATTTGATGAATTAATAGAATATGTTTCAAAATATTTCACTTTAAAGATAGGAGATGTTATCTTTACGGGAACGCCAAGTGGAGTTGCTAAAGTTGCTCCTAATGATGTTTTGACTGGTTATGTTGAAGAAGAAGAATTTTTTAAAATAAAAATCAAATAATTTAATTCGTGAATACACATTATTCTAAAGCTAGCTTAATTGAAATTGCTGATGGTGATGAGGATTTTATGTCTATAGTTGTGCATACTTTTTTAGAGGAAATTCCTCCAGATATAGAAGCTCTTACGGAGGCAATTAAAAATGACAATAAAGAATTGGCCTATCAATTTATCCATAAAATAAAGCCAAATATAGAAATGTTTGGAATTGGGGTTCAATATGAAATTAAAAGGATAGAAACTTGGACCAGATCAACAAATACAGATAATGCAATTCAGGAGAGTATAGATGCTTTAAATCAAGTGCTTTATTGCGTTTTTGATGAACTAAAAATAGATTTCCCAAAGTAATGCTAGCAGAAATAATCACCATTGGTGATGAAATTTTAATTGGTCAAATTGTTGACACTAATTCAGTTTTCATTGCTAGAGAGTTAAATAAAATTGGAGTTCACGTATACCAAATAACTTCGGTTCAAGATGACCGCCAACATATATTAAATGCCCTTGAGGATGCTAAGAATAGAGTAGACCTTGTTCTTGTTACTGGAGGCTTAGGCCCAACCAAGGATGACATTACTAAGAAAACATTTCTAGAATACTTTGAGGATACTTTGATTGAAAACCCAAAGGTATTACAAAACATAAAAGATATATTTTCCAAATATTTACAGAAAGCACCATTGCCTTCAAATTTAGAACAAGCCATGGTTCCCTCAAAAGCCATCGTACTTCAAAATCCCATAGGCACTGCTCCTGGTATGTGGATGGAAAAAGAGACAACTGTTTTTATTTCAATGCCTGGTGTGCCTATTGAAATGAAGCAACTTATCACTAATGAGGTGTTGCCTAGAGTAAAAACAAAATTTAAAAGACCGTTTATTTACCACAAAACACTGCTTACTTACGGTAAAGGAGAGACCGAAATACAGGCACTCATAGAAGATTGGGAAGCCGTATTACCAACTGCCATTAAACTGGCTTATTTGCCTTCTTTGGGTAGGGTGCGTTTACGTCTTTCTTCTACTAGTAATGATGAGTTGCGTTTAAAAAAGGATGTTGATAGCCAGATGAGTAATTTACATCGTTTATTGAATGATATTGCTGTTGGCTATGAAGACGAAACCAGCATACAAGAACAAATTAGTGCTAAGCTTCAAAAGCAACATGCTTTTTTAAGTGTTGTAGAGAGCTGTACCGGAGGTGCTATTGCCAGGGAAATTACTGCATTAGACGGTGCTTCTGCATATTATAAAGGAGGAATGATACCGTATGCAACACAGGTGAAAACTGCTGTTTTGGGAGTCGATGCTGCGCTTATAGAACAGTATTCTGTCGTAAGTATACCGGTAGTAGAAGCTATGGCAAGGCAAAGTGCATTAATTTTTGATAGTGACTATGCAATAGCAACTACAGGTGTTGCAGGACCTACAAAAGGGGATGCGTTAGCAGATATTGGCACGGTATGTATCGCTATAGCTAGCCCTAATGGTGTCTTTTCTGAAGAGTTTAACTTCGGGAATTCTAGAGAACGTGTTATTAAAAAGGCAACAAATAAGGCTTTTGAGATGCTTTTAAAAGAAATTTCAAAAAACTAAAATCCTTTTGTTGTGCAAACCAATAATATTAATTAAATTTGCAGCCTGTTTAAAAATAACTAAATATTATACAAATGTCTAGAGTTTGTGAGCTTACCGGAAAGAGAGCAATGGTTGGGAACAACGTTTCTCACGCGATGAATAAAACAAAACGCAAGTTTAATGTAAACTTAAAGAAAAAGCGTTTTTACATACCTGAAGAAGATCAGTGGATTACACTTAAAGTATCTACTTCGGCTTTAAAGAATATCAACAAGAGAGGAATCTCTGCAGTTGTAAAAGAAGCTCGTGAAAAAGGCTTTTTAAACAAATAATTGCATAACGATTAACGTTAATTACAATGGCTAGAAAAGGAAATAGAGTACAGGTAATACTAGAGTGTACAGAGCACAAAGAATCAGGACAACCTGGAACTTCTCGTTACATTACTACAAAAAATAAGAAGAACACACCAGATAGAATGGAGTTGAAAAAATTTAACTCAGTCTTGAAGAAAATGACTGTTCACAAAGAGATTAAATAATTATTCTTTTTATATTTTAAAAAGAACAAAACTATACGTTATGGCAAAGAAATCAGTTGCATCGTTACAAACAGGATCAAAGCGTTTAACCAAAGCTATTAAAATGGTCAAGTCTGAAAAGACGGGAGCATATATCTTCACTGAGGCTATTATGGCCCCAGACCGAGTAAGTGATTGGTTGACTAAAAAATAAAAAATTACTTTTATAGTAAATGCAGAAGCCACTTTATTAAGTGGCTTTTTGTATGTCTACTACCTTTCTATTGCAAACATCTTGCATATCAACCAAAGTAGCGGTATTTTTGATGTATACTTATAGGAGTCAACGCAATAACACAACATGAGTTTTTTTAAAAAAATATTTAGCAAAGAAAAAAAGGAAACCTTAGATAAAGGGCTTGAAAAGTCTAAGTCCTCTTTTTTTGAGAAATTAAATAAAGCAGTTGCTGGTAAAAGTAAAGTAGACGAAGATGTTCTTGATACGCTAGAAGAAATTTTGGTCTCAAGTGATGTTGGTGTGACGACTACTCTAAAGGTTATAGCGCGTATAGAAGCTCGTGTAGCAAAAGATAAGTATGTCAGTACAGGTGAGCTCAATGTTATTCTTCGTGAAGAAATAGCAGGACTTTTAAGCGAAATTGATGGAGGAAACGCAACAGACTTTGTAGTACCGAAGCACAAAACAGGTCCGCATGTAATTATGGTGGTAGGTGTTAATGGTGTTGGTAAAACAACAACCATTGGTAAGCTAGCGCATCAATTTAAAAATCAAGGATTACGTGTTGTTCTTGGAGCTTCAGATACTTTTAGAGCTGCTGCGATAGATCAGCTACAAGTTTGGGCAGATCGCACGGGTGTACCTCTTGTGAAACAAGATATGGGGAGTGATCCGGCAAGTGTTGCTTTTGACACCCTACAAAGTGGGGTAAATCAAAATGCAGATGTTATTATTATAGACACTGCGGGCCGTTTACATAATAAGGTAAACTTAATGAATGAGCTCACTAAAATAAAGCGCGTAATGCAAAAGGTGGTCCTAGATGCTCCACATGACGTGCTTCTTGTTTTAGATGGCTCTACTGGTCAAAATGCTTTTGAACAAGCCAAACAATTTACAGCAGCTACAGAAGTAACTTCTCTTGCTGTTACCAAACTTGACGGTACTGCAAAAGGTGGTGTCGTAATAGGGATTAGTGATCAATTTCAAATTCCAGTAAAGTATATTGGTGTTGGAGAAGGCATAGATGACTTACAGGTATTCAATAAACTTGAGTTTGTAGATTCATTTTTTAAATAGAGTATTGCGGGATACTCTAGCAAAATAAGTTATGTACCCGCTTTTTATGAAGTTGTTTTATCATTATTAAAACTATTAAATCGCTGTTGGAAAGTGTTATGTCTCCTCAGAAAAACAACTATCTTTGCAAACCAATAATTCGATATTTTAAATCGTATATAGTAGCCCAAAATCATGCGTACAAAAACACTTAAGAAAAACAAAATCAATGTGGTAACCCTAGGTTGCTCAAAGAATGTGTATGATAGTGAAGTGCTCATGGGCCAACTTCGTGCGAACAACAAAGAGGTTGTTCACGAAGAAGAAGGAAATGTTGTGGTTATTAATACCTGTGGGTTTATTGCCAATGCCAAAGAAGAAAGTGTAAATACGATCCTGGAATTTGTACAAAAAAAGAAAGAAGGATTGGTGGACAAAGTTTTTGTTACAGGGTGCTTAAGTGAACGCTACAAGCCAGATCTTCAAAAAGAAATTCCAGATGTAGATCAATACTTTGGTACTACAGAGTTACCGGGTTTACTAAAAGCATTAGGTGCAGATTATAAGCATGAATTAATAGGCGAACGTTTAACAACAACCCCAAAAAACTACGCGTACCTTAAAATTGCTGAAGGTTGTGATAGACCTTGCTCATTTTGTGCTATTCCTATTATGCGTGGAAAACACAAGTCTACTCCTATGGAAGATTTGGTGATTGAAGCAGAGAAATTAGCGGCAAAAGGGGTGAAAGAATTAATTTTAATTGCACAAGATCTAACCTATTATGGCTTAGATATCTATAAAAAAAGAAACCTAGCAGAATTACTAGAAAAGTTGGCAGCTGTTTCTGGTATAGAATGGATACGATTGCATTACGCATTTCCGACAGGATTTCCTATGGATGTTTTAGACCTCATGAATAAAGAGCCTAAAATTTGTAACTACATAGATATTCCATTGCAGCATATTGCAGACCCAATATTAAAGTCTATGCGCCGGGGAACTACCAAGGCTAAGACCACCAAGTTATTAAAAGACTTTAGAGCTGCTGTTCCAAATATGGCGATTCGCACCACACTTATTGTTGGGTATCCAGGAGAAACACAAGAAGATTTTGAGACACTAAGAGATTGGGTTCAAGAAATGCGCTTCGAACGTTTGGGCTGTTTTACCTATTCTCATGAAGAAAACACACACGCCTATAATCTAGAGGATGATGTTCCAGAAGACGTTAAAATGGAACGGGCCAATGCTATTATGGAAATTCAATCTCACATTTCTTGGGAGTTGAACCAACAAAAAATAGGGCAAGAATTCAATGTAATCATTGATCGTAAAGAAGGTGGATACTATATAGGTAGAACGGAGTTTGATAGTCCAGATGTAGACAATGAAGTATTGATTAATGGAGAAGAAGGTTATTTAAGAACCGGAGAATTTTTTACTGTAAAAGTTACTGCAGCTGAAGATTTCGATTTGTATGCAGAGGTCGTTAAGTAGGTTTCTTTAATTTATTAAAAGCCTATTCAAATCAATTTTGTACTTTCGATGTATGAAAAAACAAGTGTACCTCATTGCGTTTATTTGTTTCGTTTTTATTTCCTGTAAAGATGTTCAAATAAAATCTAAAGAGACAGTAGCCTCACAAAAAAACTCGGTGTTTTCTTTTCAAAACCCAGCAGCTATAGACAGTCAAACTCCAAGACTCTTCAGCAACAATAACACGCTATTTATGTCCTGGGTGACATTCAAAGACGACATAGATTATTTAAATTATGCTACCTATACCGAAGGCGTTTGGTCTCTTCCTCAAATCATTGTTTCTGGGGATGATTGGTTTACAAATTGGGCAGACTTTCCTGCCATTGCTGAAAACAATGGAAGTTTATTGACAAGTTATCTACAAAAGTCTGATGAAGGCACCTATACTTATGATGTAAAGTTGAACTATAAAAATAGAGATAGTAGTGCTTGGAAAAAGAATTTGATTTTGCATACAGACGATACCAAAACAGAGCACGGTTTTGTT
>JBLHII010000089.1:0-7695 GCA_047616265.1 Minisyncoccia bacterium | reverse complement strand
GAGGGGAAAGAAGGTGACTTTTTTAACGTTACAAAATACCCAACAGCAACCTTTGAAGTTACTGGTGTTACAGATATGGATGGAAAAACTATAATGAGTGGAAACCTTACCATGCTTGATACGACCCAAAATATTTCTTTTCCTGTACTAATTACCAACCAAAATAATATGGTGCAGGTAAAAAGTGAAACATTTACAATTGATAGAACTAAATGGGGAATTAATTATGGGTCAAAATCTATTTTTGACAACCTAGGAGACAAGTTTATTGCTGACGATATGGAAATCACAATTGATGTGACTGCTATGATGTAAAGTTTATATCAATATTAAAAAAAACGCTCAAGGTAACGCTTGAGCGTTTTTTTTGCACTTAAATCATAGCCTATTTTCCTATCAATTTTACTAATGCGCTTTCAATCGTTGGGTAGATAAACTTAAATCCTTTTTTTTTAAATTTTGAAACACTAACCTGTTGCCCTTCTAGAACTAAGACAGCCATTTCTCCTAAAAGTAATTTTAGCAAAAAAGCTGGAACCTTTGGAGTCCACATAGGTACTTTATATGCTGCAGCAACCAAGCGTGTAAGCACTATATTTTGAACAGGAACAGGTGCAACAGCATTATATACACCTGTAAGCTCATGAATAGCTGCATAAGCATAGATTGCTACAATATCGTCTCTATGAATCCACGAAATCCATTGGGTTCCGCTACCCACAGCAGAGGGAATACCCATTTTAATAGGCTGTACTAATTTTGGAAACGCTCCTTCTTTAGCATCAAAAACTACCCCAGTACGTATCTTGACAACACGAATCCCTATGGCTGTAAATTGATCTGCTGCAGCTTCCCAAGCTACAACAACCTCGGCTAAAAAATTACTAGCTACATCTGTAGATGTCTCTGTATATACGGTGTCAATAGCATTTGGATATACACTAATACCACTTGCTGAAACAAAATGTTTAACGGTATGGTCTATCTTTTTTAAGGAAGTATAAATAAGAGCTGCGGTTTTAGTTCTACTCTCTAAAATAATTTTTTTATAAGCAGGTGTCCAGCGTTTTGCTATGGTTGCTCCTACCAAATTAATAATACAGTCTACACCATCAAAGGCTAAAACATCAACCTCACCGCTTGTTGGATTCCAGTAAAATCCCTTGTGGTTTTTTTCTTGTACTATTTTTTCTTTGCGTGTGGTTAGAAAATGAACACCATGGCCTTGGTTCAATAAATGCTGTGTAAGTGCTGTACCAATGAGCCCGGTAGCTCCTGTAATAAGTATTGTCATTCTCTTTTTTTAACGAAGATACTCATCCATATAAAAAAGACCCATATCTTAACGCAAGATTATGACAGAACTCAAGGTGCTGCCAGAATACTTCAATTTATATTTTTTTGTTTGAGGTTCTGGCAAAAACGCACGTATTTCGTGAATGTCACGAATAATCTTTTCTTAATTTGATGTTTTAGTCGCCCGCAACATGTACTTCGTGAATGTCACGAATAGTCTTTTGTTAATTTGATGTTTTAGTCGCCCGCAACATGTACTTCGTGAATGTCACGAATAGTCTTTTGTTAATTTGATGTTTTAGTCGCCCGCAACATTTCTCTTTTTCCGGGGGGGCCGGGAAGTCTTTCTACTTTAAAACCGACAAACTGCATAGCTCTCCGAACGCTTCCTTTGGCTGCATAGGTAACCAATACTCCTTCCTCTTTTAAGGCAGCGTACATGCTCTTAAAAATCTCTTCAGTCCACAATTCTGGCTGTACTCGTGCGCCAAAAGCGTCAAAATAAATAAGATGATAGGCGTTTATCTTCGTGATGTCTTTAAATAACTTTTGTTTTTTGTGAAGTGTAAAACTAGGAGTGATTTCTTCAGGAACCTCCCAAGAAACTTCGTGTAGTTTTAAAAAGGAAGTTTCAGCAATGCCTAACATTTTAGGGTAGTTAAGCGCTTGCACTTCCTCTAAAGATACAGGATACGCCTCTACCCCATCATAGCAGACAGTCCGCTTCAAGGTTTCTGTCTCTAAGCTTGTTAGAAAAGCATTGAGTCCTGTACCAAAACCTATCTCCAAAATAGCAAGGTCTTGCGCATCATGAAGTTTACAAAAATGATGCAACCCTGTTTGTATAAAAACATGTTGCGCTTCTTGTATTGCTCCGTGCTTTGAATGATATTGTTCATCCCAATCTGGCATATGAATGGTTATAGAACCATCTCCGGTTATTAGAAATTCTCTTTTCACTATTTGTTGCTTTGCGCATCAGTAATGAGAACTCCTGAAGATTCAAAAGAAAGTGTCTTCTGTACTTCCGTGATAGCCAAAACCTCCTCTTCACTTTTACCAGCATCTTCTGCATAGTGACGTTGTTCATCTACAGACACCTCTGCAACAAAAGCTTTTCCTTGAATTACAACCTCTTGACCCGCCAAGTCTTTTGGCATAAAGAAGGCATAATCCTTAAACTTTACCATGGCTTCTTGTTCGCCAACATCAACACGCATCCAACACCCTTTTGATTGACAAACCGATGCTACTTTAGCTTTAAAAGTTACATCTAGCGTATCTCCAGACTTCAAGTTTTGATACGTTTGTATGATGTCATCTTGAGACAATATATTCTCAGAAGCAACATCTGCACCAAAGGTTTTAAGAGTAACCGCTAATTCTTGCGGTACTTCAATGGTTTTATTATTTTTTGTTTGGTTACACGCAGCAGATATTATGGCTAATGTTGCAACAAATAATAGTTTTTTCATGGGTTTAACTTTTTGATTTGAGTTGTCCTTTTAATGTACTGCAATTTTAAGGAATTTTCTGCATTTTAATTGGTCAAAAATTGTGCTATTTTTGCAACCTAAACAAATAAGCATAAAATGAGTACTATCAACACCAAAGAACTTTATATTGAAAAAGCACTTATATCAAAAATTCACAGCGTAGACTTTAGCGATTTAGTATTTGGGAAAACTTTTACCGACCACATGTTTGAATGCGAATTCAAAGATGGTGCTTGGCAAACCCCAACAATCAAGCCGTATGGACCAATGATGATGTATCCGGGCGCTAAAGTGTTTCACTATGGACAAGCCGTTTTTGAGGGCATGAAAGCCTACAAAGATGATAATGATGATGTCTTTTTATTTCGGCCAAATCAAAACATAGAACGCATCAACAAATCTTCAAAAAGAATGGCGATTCCGGAATTTCCAGAAGATGTGTTTTTAGATGCATTGCATACACTTGTTGATATGGATAAAGATTGGATTCAAAAAGGAGAAGGTAATTCCTTATACTTACGCCCTTTTGCGATTGCTACTGAAGTTGGTGTTTCTGCATCTCCTTCTAATGAGTATAAGTTCATGATATTAATGGCGCCAGTACAAGCCTATTATAAAGATGCTGTAAAGGTGTTAATTGCAGAAAAATTTAGTCGATCTGCAGGTGGTGGCGTTGGAGCTGCAAAAGCTGCTGGAAACTATGGCGCACAATTTTATCCAACAAACTTAGCACAAGAAAAAGGGTTTCAACAAATTATCTGGACAGACTCTAACGATCACAAATACCTTGAGGAAGCTGGAACGATGAATGTGTTCTTTAGAATTAATGATACGCTTATCACTGCTCCTGTAAGTGACAGAATTTTGGATGGAGTAACGCGCAAAAGCATTCTGGATATTGCAAAACATAATGGCATCAGTACAGAGGTGAGGAAACTTAGTGTAGATGAGCTTATTTCTGCAAAAAAAGAGGGTTCTTTAAAAGAAATTTTTGGTTCAGGAACTGCTGCAGTTGTAAGCTTTATTAGTCATTTTGGATATAAAGATGTTGTCTATGAGCTTCCAGAAGTACAAGACAGCTACGCAGTCTCCTTCAAAAAACAATTAATAGATATACAATACAATAAAGCTGAGGACCCCTTTGGATGGCGTGTACAGGTTAAATAGCAGTTTATATCAATATAAAAGAGAGTGGTTGTTTTTAAAAGGAACAACCACTCTCTTATTTGTATGCTATTTGCTAGTGCGCTAGAATTTCTTTGATGTTTGGCTTAAAGTAGTTTGGGCCTTTAAGAACTTTACCGTCTTCTCTGTAAATAGGTGCTCCATCTGCTCCTAATTTACTCATGTTACTGCGCTGTATTTCATTAAACACTTCCACAATTTTATTTTGCATTCCGTGTTCTATAATAGTACCACATAATATATATAACATATCACCAAGGGCATCTGCCACTTCTACTAAATCATTATTATTGGCAGCCTCGAGGTACTCTTCATTTTCTTCACGCATGAGTTCATGACGTAATGAGTTTTTCTTGACGCCAAGATCTGCTGTTGGTGTGTGTTTGATTCCTAACTTAAAGGCACTATGGAATTCATGTACAGCGGCAATTTTTTCTTTCATAGTTAAAGATTTTTGTTTTTACTGAAATTTTCTATTGTATTTTTGTGTTCATAAAATTACACAAATATGTTTAGTACTGGACAGTTAGGGTTTGCCATTTTTTTTGTTATTGCATTTGTAGCTATCATTATCTATAGCTATCGAAGAGATTTTGCATTGCACAAAAAATATTACAAAGGTAGCTTCAGAGTTCTTATTGGTTTTTTAGTTTTTATAACACTCTTAGTAGCTGCAAAATATGCTCTAAAAAACTAGCTACTACATTTTATTTCCGCAATAAATTTATTGAGAAAAAAACCCGGAAAACATTAATGTTTGCCGGGTTTTTTTACACTAGTATTTGAGTGTTAATTTTTTACAGGAAGATTGCTGTAGTTTTTTGCATATTCCAACATTTGAGCTTCAAAACTCTCTGGCTGAACAACATCAAATCCTATAATGGCACCAACAGCATCTGTTTTTGGAGTAATTACTGGGTTTACAAAACCACTATACGGTGCCGATGTAAACTGTTTGTTACGGGCTAAAACTTCTGCATGAATCTCTTGATCTACTTTAACACCATATCCCTCTACCAAAGCCTCTACTGCTTCAAAATCTCCTTCACTTTTTATGCGTTGTGCTTCTTTTAACAAAGCGCCAAAAAGATCATGTAATTTTTCATAGTCATTAATATTAAAATACGTTTTACCGTCTCTAGTTACTTTTTCAATAACATTGTCTTTTAACCCTTTCTCATAAGCCCAAGCAGAAACCCATTGCCTGTTTACCATATGCGCTTCTTCAACATCGTCTCCTAACTTCAATCTAATTAACTGAGTCATTAAACCATTTCTAATATACCCGTCAAACGCAGCTTTACCAACATTTTTCCAATTGTCTACCAACCCTAATTCTTGTAATTTTGGGCTGTATAAATAATACAATCCAACTAAATCTGCACGTCCCTCTTCTAAGGTTGATGCATATTTTTTAAGGGTCTCTTTGGTTTCTCCAACGCCTGGGTTTAATTGTCCAGATGCATGGCCTATTACTTCGTGTAGTGCGGTATGAAGCTTATCTGCTACTTGACCGTATTGCTTTTCTAAATCATGCTCCTCTTGATCATGAACATATTCTTGTAAGCGTCCAGAACCTCCAGCATTGTTGTAGGCTCCAATAATATTACCCAAAGAGACAGACTTGCTTCCCACAGCAGCACGAATCCAGTTTGCATTTGGCAGGTTAACACCAATTGGCGTGCTTGGTGATGCATCTCCAGCTTCTCCTGCTACATCAACAACCTTATAGGTAACACCTACGACACTGTCTTTTTTATGTGCCTCCATCAATGGAGAGTTATCTTCAAACCATTGAGCATTTTCAGACAAAACAGCCATTTTTTGAGACATTTCAAAATCTTTTATCTGTACAACTGTTTCATAAGACCCTCTGTAACCAGCAGGGTCGTTATACACTTCAATGAAACTGTTAATATAGTCTATGTTCCCTTCCGTAGCAGCTGTCCAAGCTACGTTATAATCATCCCAAGTTTGCAGATCTCCTGTAGTGTAATATTGAATAAGGAGGCCTAAGGCATCTCCTTGTGCTTTATTTTCTGCAACACTTTGTGCTTTTTCTAACCAATCTACAATTTTATCGATAGCAGCACCGTAAAGACCGCCAGATTTATACACGCGTTCTATTAAAACACCATCTTCTTTTACCAGTTGAGAATTTAAACCATAGGATAAAGGTTTGGTTGGATCTGGTGATACTTTTGCTTTATAAAAGTTCTCAACATCGGCAGTAGTAACATCTGGACCATAGAAATTAACAGCAGACAACAATACATTATCTACATCTTTGGTTAGGTTTACTTTCTTAGGGTCTTCATCGTTAAACAATACTGCAAAAGCATCACTGTTAAGAGTTGCTCCAGTGTCGGTTAGTAGTGATTGCAGATAATCTGCACTAAAATCAGGCTTCATTTTTGCGTTGGAATAGTGATGGTGTATACCATTAGCAAACCAAACACGTTTCATGTAGGTTTCAAAAGCTGCCCAATCCTCACGTTCTTTATCCCCTTGGTAGCTTGTGTATATTTGTTCAAAAGACTTACGAACAGCTAAGTTATGACGGTAGTTTTGATCCCACATAATATCACGTCCTTCAAGACCAGCTTGTGTAAGGTAATAGACCAGCTTCTGTTCTTTTAAAGTCAAGTTATCCCAACTTGGAATTTGATATCGTAATATTTTAATGTCTTCAAACTGTGTGACATTGTAATCAAATTTTTGTGGAGTTTCGTTTTTAGTTTCATCACAAGAAAAAAATAGTAATGAGGCAAAAGCTGCCACTAATAAAGTATGTTTCATGGTTTCGGTTTTTATTTTTACAAATATATTAAAATAATTAGGAGAGGTATCAAGAAAGCCAACGGTGTTCTTTTTTGCGTAATCTGAAATATAAATACCGCATGTACATGCAACATACTTTTTTACAATACCCATTTATAGATGCACTAAGGAGGTTCCAAAAACAGACTGCGAAAGCACCAACCAAGAAGCTGCAACTTTAAAATATCTTTAAAAAAAATGCATACCTTTACCTTAAAAAATATATAAATGAAACATACTCTCTTGGTTTTTTTAGGTGGTGGACTTGGAAGTAGCTTTAGATACGTGATAAGCAAATACCTAAATGCATTAGAAAACACCATTCCTATGGGCACTTTTGCGGTGAACATCATAGGCTCCCTGTTAATTGGTGTTATTATGGGTTTTGCATTAAAAAATGACGCCCCAACAAGCACCTTAACCCTTTTAGTGGCCACTGGTTTTTGTGGAGGTTTCACAACCTTTTCTGCCTTTGCCCTAGAAAACTATCAACTTTTAAAAACAGGAGATATTACAAACTTTATTGCCTATACCCTTGGAAGTATAGCCTTAGGCATTCTTGCCGTATTTATAGGTATCTGGCTCGTAAAACCCTGAAGGAACTAAAAGAACAACATGAGATTTTTAGGAAAGAATACATTTCGTCTTAGTGCTTAAACTCTTTAACACCCGCATTTATTCTCACTAAAACATCATTCTCTCTTGGAGGTATAGGGCAAGAGTAAGAAGTATTATAAGCGCAGTATGGGTTGTATGCTTTATTAAAATCTAACACCATGGTATCCCCATCTGGGATTCTTGTATCTAGAAAACGTCCCCCACCATAACTTCCATCTCCACTAGTTAAATCTGTAAAGGGTAAAAACAAATAATCTATATATTCTAGAGCTATCATTGG
>JBLHII010000088.1:0-7763 GCA_047616265.1 Minisyncoccia bacterium | reverse complement strand
ACAAAAGACTCTTTTACCCTTGGAGAAGCCCCTACCTATCAAAATGCGTTAAATACAAACACTATTAACACCCATAATTACTGGCAGCCTGTTGATATCGGTTTGGCCATGAATAGTAATACTATTACCTACAGCAATACACAGTTTAATGCCTCTAAACTTCAAGAAAAACAATTTGGATTTTCAATTTCTGGAAACGGTGGTGTCACAAGCTTTGAATTTAGTGATGGCGAAACTAAAGTACGAAATGATGTATACAAAGAACAAGGCGCACCTTTCTTAATAAACTCGTATCAACAAAGACCCTATTATAGAAGAAACCCATTTAGGGTAAATAGAAGTATGATTAATTTTGATAATTAGTAGTGCTTAGACCATTTCATCGATCAGTTCAATACCATCGTCTTTAATGGTTATTTGCTTGTCTTTGTATAAAGTGCCAATAGCCTTTTTAAAGCTTTTTTTACTCATTCCTAGCTCATTTTTAATGGCATCAGGGTCAGATTTATCATGAAGTGGCATAAAACCACCGGCAGCCTTTAGCTCATCTAGAATAAAATTGGCATTAGGCTCTATACTTCTATACCCTGGAGATTGTAAAACAACATCAATTTTGTTATCCTCTCGCACACTTTTAACAAAAGCTTTCATGGTGTCTCCTGTACGCACGTCTTCAAAAATGTCATTAATAAAAATAAGCCCTCTGTGCTGTCCGTTAATAATAACATTAGCGCCAAGGTCTGTAATATGGGTCACCATAATATTTATTTCATCAAACTTTTCAAGGGTTACATTGTCATTATTTAAATATTTATTAGTCTTACTAGAACCTACCAATCTATTGGTTTGTTCATCCATGGATAAATACACAATATACCAATTACCCACTTTCATAGGCCTTGCTTGTTCTTTAAAGGGAACAAATAATTGTTTTTGCACACCCCAATCCATAAATGCTCCAAACTCATTTACATCACTACAATGCAAATACCCAAAATCATTAAGAAAGACATGAGGGGTTAATGAAGTCGCAACTGGACGTTCATCATAATCAAGATATACAAACACTTCAAGCATGTCGCCGATATTGAAACTTTCTGGTTTGTATCGATGTGGTAACAAGACTACATTTTCTTCTGTATCACCTAAATACAAGCCGGGATCAGTCTCCCTTAAAATTTCTAGTGTATTGTATTCTCCTATTCGTATCATAGTGGCAAAGGTACACTATTCATCTTTCAAAAAAATAGCTATTGATATCAAAAAAGCACGCCGTTTTACTAAAACAATTTATTTTATATAATCGAAATACGCCAAGAGTGTGGTGTCATTAATTTCTGAAGGAGTACCTATTTCTAGTACTTGTGGCGCATTCGTTTTTTTGAAGAATTTATCTAATTGCGTTTTAACCGATATAGGATCGTTGGCCGTGGCATACTCAAACCCGTGCATGTCGCATAACTGCTTTGCAGTAAGCTCATGTTTGGTTTCAAAGAAGGTGCTAAATCCTACTACCTCTTTAGCGCCTGGTAAAATTCTAAAGATGCCTCCCCCACTATTGTTTAAAATAATGATTTTAAAAGTAGAAGGAATGTAATTATTCCAAAGCGCATTGCTATCATAAAAGAAACTCAAATCACCTGTGATAAAAACAGTTGGTGCTTTAGAGACGTAGGCTGCACCAATGGCTGTAGAAGTACTTCCATCTATGCCACTTGTGCCTCTATTACAAAAAATGGTATGTGTGGCATTCATTTCAAATAATTGTGCATAGCGTATGGTCGTGCTATTACTCAATTGTAAATGTATGTCATTAGGCAATGCCTTAAAGACCTCAGCAAAAACCCAAAAGTCTGAATACGGTATTTCGGCTACATACAAATCATGTCGCTCTAATCGTTTATTTTTAACAGCAAGCCATTGTTGTTGGTATGCGCTTGTACCTTTATTTGTGTAGGGTAGAAATGCTTTAAAAAAAGAGTGTGGAGCACTACGCACATGTTTTGTTAAACAAAAAAATGTGTCATAAGCTTTTTTAGAATCTATGTGGTAATGTACTTTGGGGGCATATTTTCTTAAAAACTTCTTTATTTTTTTTGACACGACCATCCCCCCAAAAGTAATCAACACTTCGGGCTGTAATGCTTCAAAATCTGTAGCTTCTAAAGGAGCAATGAGTTGATCAATAGCAGGAAAAAAACCAGAGTGATGTATGTTTGAAGTGGTCTCTGTTAACACCACTACGCTTTGATCTTCTGCCAATTGTGTTATGGTGTCGGCATCTATACTGTGAGGCATTAACACACCTGTTACAATCATTTTTTTTGAAGAGGCATTCCAATGTGTTGCTATTTCAGAGATAAGTGACGCACTGCAATGTTCTTCTGAAACTACAAGTGTATTAGCGCTAGCAAATACCGTTGGCGTGTCTATAATATCATACAAGGGTTCAGAAAAGGGGAGGTTAATATGTACCGGTCCTCTTTGGTGTATAGCTATAGAAAGCGCTGTATTAATTTGTTCTTCATTATGATCTTGATGCGCCGCACCTTCTTGACATGCACCACTGTATAAAATATGGTTAGCAAATACATTTTCTTGATTAATGGTCTGTCCATCTCCAATTCCAACCAAATGCGCTGGACGATCTGCAGATAATATTACCAATGGTATATCACTGTAGTAAGCCTCTGCAATAGCAGGATAGTAATTTAATAAGGCAGAACCAGAAGTACATACCAAGGCCACAGGTTTTTGTAATTGTTGTGCTAGCCCTAAGGCAAAAAATGCGGCGCAACGTTCATCTACAATTGAAAAATTTTTAAAAGAAGGGGTTCCAGTAAAACCAATAGTAAGTGACGCATTTCTAGAACCTGGAGAAATAACAATATGGTCAACACCCTTGTCTAAGCAGAGTTGTATAACTGTTTGGGAGAGTATTTTACTAGAAAATTGCATCTAAGCAAAGATAGTGATACCAATAGAATTATGATAACATTGGAGTAAGTACTCCAAGCATCGTAGCCATTTTATTTTTAGTTTCCTGCCACTCGTCTTCTGGAATAGAACCTGAAGTAATACCTCCACCAATATAGATGGTTGCCGTTGTGGGAGTTATCTTCATACAGCGTAGGTTTACAAATAACTGAGCCGTGTCTTTTTTTTGTTCAATAGCCCCTAAATAACCTGTGTAAAACTCCCGGTCATACCCTTCATATTTCTGTATGATATCAAAAGCTTTTTTTCTTGGCGTTCCACAAACTGCTGGTGTAGGATGTAGAAGAGATGCTATTTTTGGAAGGGTCGTTTCTCCGGGCTTAAAGACGCCCTCGATCTGTGTTTTAATATGGTATAAGGATCCTGCTTTATGCGTCTTTGGTGTCCCTACTTTTATATCGGTACTGAGCGATGTAAGGGTCTTGGTAATTGAGTCTGTAACAAGTTGTTGCTCAAAAGTCTCTTTTGCACCCCAAATAGGCAGTATATCACCATTTACTCTTTGGGTGCCTGCCAATGCCATAGTTGAAAAGGAAGCACCATCGCTTAAAAATAAAACTTCCGGTGTTGCTCCACACCAAATACCTGTTTTGGGATGATACCAGACATACCGAAACGCTGTTACATCCATAGCGATAATGCGTGACACTAACTCATCTAGATTAAAAGAGGCCAATAAAACTTCTTTTTTTCTACTGGCTACTACTTTGGTAACCTCTTTATTTTTAATTTTTTGTAAAATTTCAGAAACAAACAAGAGGTGTTTTTCTTTATCTGAAATAGTCTCTAAGTACAAAGCTGGAGCTTCATTTAAAATAGTAGGCAACGGTGCTTGTACGCATATCCTTTTTGAAACTACTTCAGGAATACAAAAAGAAGTACTATTAGAGTCAAACGGTGCAAAAACAAAACCGGGTGTATCAAGCCCTGCTGCAGAATGTAAACTTGCATCCTCTTGCAATAAAAGATGCGCCGTCTGGTCTTCTGGAAGCACATATAATACAAAGGGCAGCTCCTGTTTCCAGTGCATGTTTATTTTTTGAAGTAAATCTGTTGACAGCATAAATTACATACGAAGCGTTAGGGTTGTTAATTTCACTAAAGAAATTAATTCTTTGGCCTCGTTCTCTATTCTAATTTGCCAAAGTTGTGTGGTCCTTCCTTTGTGCAAAATAGTTGCATGAGCATACACAAAACCATCTCGAACGCTTTTAATATGATTTGCAGCAATTTCAATACCACGAATGCGGACGTTTTCTTCCTGGAAAAACAAAAAAGCGCCAGCACTACCAACACTCTCTGCCAAAGCTACAGAGGCACCACCATGTAATACGCCATCCGGTTGATGTACTCTTGAATTTACAGGCATTCTTGCTGTTATGGTATCTTCAGTAACATCTATAAATTCTATATTCAACGTTTCCATTAGTGTGTTTTCACACATCAATGCACAGCGTGCTAAAATTTCATCTTTAGATAGTTTCATATGGTTCATTTACATTTGTAAAGTTACAAAACAGACTTTAAAAAATGGGATTAGAAAAACAAGTTTCTTACAAAGCAACCAATACCTTCGAAACACTTAACACGTATCATAGCAATACCAAGAATGTTTGGCTCGTCTTTCATGGATTGGGCTTCTTGAGTCGCTATTTCTTAAGTCATTTTAAAGCCCTGGACGCTACAGAAAATTATATTATTTGTCCACAAGCACCTTCTAAGTTTTATTTAGGTGATCAATACAAGCATGTTGGCGCTTGTTGGCTTACCAAGGAGAATACAGCATTAGAAACACAGAATGTGTTGGCGTATATTGATGCGGTTTTTATTGCGGAAAAAATAAACCCTGAAGCAAATTTAATTGTTTTAGGATACTCTCAAGGGGTATCTATTGCTACGCGTTGGTTAGCTTCTAGAAAGATCCCTTGCAAAAAACTCATTTTACACAGCGGAGGTATTCCTGAAGAATTAACCTCAGAAGATTTTAGCTATTTATCTCCCAACACAGAAGTAACATATCTGTATGGAGATAATGATGAATATATTGACGAAGCTCGAAAAACAGAAGAAAGACTCAAAGGAACTGCTCTTTTTGGAGAGAAGGGTAGTACCATTGTTTTTAAAGGAATTCACGAGGTTCATGTTCCCTCTCTGCTTCGTATCTCTAAATAACACGCTTTGGAGTATCTAAAAGTAATATTCCAATTCTCAAAAAAACAGCTATTTTAATTCCCTTAAGGACCGGTATTAAAACAAAAAATCCCGCAACGATATGTTGCGGGATTTTTATATATCACATTGAGCTTTTTTATTTTACTTCCTCAAAGTCTACATCTTCTACATCTGCACTTTCTTCACTAGCTGCGGCGTCTGCTGCTGGCTCTTCGCCTGCTTGACCATCTGCTTGTGCTTTGTACATTTCTTCACTAGCCACTTTCCAAACTTCATTGATTTTATCTAGCGCTGGCTGGATTGTATCAACATCTCTTGTTTCGTACGCTTTCTTCAAGTCTTCTAAAGCGTCTTGAATTGGTTGCTTCTTATCATCAGATAATTTATCTCCAAATTCTGTTAATTGCTTTTCTGTCTGGAAGATCATGCCATCTGCTTCATTGATTTTGTCTGCTGTATCTTTCGCAATCTTATCTGCATCTGCATTGGCTTCAGCCTCTTGCTTCATCTTTTGGATTTCCTCTTCAGTTAATCCAGAAGAAGCTTCGATTCTAATGTCTTGCTTTTTGTTTGTAGCTTTATCTTCGGCACTTACCTTGATAATACCGTTGGCATCAATATCAAATGTTACTTCAATTTGAGGAACTCCACGTTGTGCTGGTGGAATATCACTTAAATGAAAACGACCAATTGTCTTGTTATCATTTGCCATTGGGCGCTCACCTTGCAATACATGAATCTCTACAGAAGGTTGATTGTCTGCTGCTGTTGAAAATACTTGACTCTTCTTTGTTGGAATCGTTGTATTCGCTTCAATTAGCTTGGTCATTACACTTCCCATCGTTTCAATACCTAATGATAATGGAGTTACATCAAGAAGTAAAACATCTTTCACATCTCCAGATAACACACCCCCTTGAATAGCAGCACCTAAAGCTACTACCTCATCTGGGTTTACTCCTTTGTTTGGTACTTTACCAAAGAACTTCTCTACTGCTTGTTGTACTGCAGGAATACGTGTTGATCCTCCTACCAAAATTATCTCATCAATATCGCTATTGCTTAATCCAGCAGCTTTCATAGCTGTCTGACAAGGCTCTATAGTTCTCTTCACCAAATCATCAATTAACTGCTCAAACTTGGCAAGCGTTAATGTTTTAACCAAGTGCTTTGGTCCACTAGCTGTTGCTGTTACGTAAGGTAAGTTTATTTCTGTTTGTGTAGAAGAAGATAGTTCAATCTTCGCTTTTTCTGCAGCTTCTTTTAAACGTTGTAATGCCATTGGATCTTTACGAAGATCCATGTCATTTTCTGCTTTAAACTCATCTGCTAACCAGCTAATGATTTTTTGATCAACATCATCACCACCTAAGTGAGTATCACCATCTGTTGCCAATACTTCAAATACACCATCTCCTAATTCAAGGATAGATACATCATGCGTACCACCACCAAAATCAAATACTACAATTTTTTGATCTGTACTTTTCTTGTCAAGACCATATGCCAATGCAGCCGCTGTTGGCTCGTTGATAATACGTTCTACTTTTAATCCAGCAATTTCACCGGCTTCTTTAGTAGCTTGACGTTGACTATCGTTAAAGTAAGCAGGTACCGTAATTACCGCACGTGTTACTGGCTGGCCTAAGTAATCTTCGGCAGTTTTTTTCATTTTCTGCAATACCATTGCACTTAACTCTTGTGGTGTGTATAAACGACCATCAATATCAACACGTGGAGTATCGTTATCTCCTTTTTTAACGGCAAATGCTGCACGTTCTGCTTCCGTAGAAGATTCACTGTACTTGTTTCCCATAAAACGCTTTATAGAAGATATGGTTTTAGTAGGGTTTGTTACTGCCTGTCTTTTTGCAGGGTCTCCTACTTTAATTTCACCACCTTCTACAAAAGCAATCACAGAAGGTGTTGTTCTTTTTCCTTCTGCATTTGGGATTACCGTTGGCTCGGTTCCTTCCATTACGGCTACGCATGAGTTGGTTGTCCCTAAGTCGATTCCAATTATTTTACTCATAATGTTATAAATATATGTTTTAAAAATTCAGTTTAAATACCTCTTCGGAATTATTAATATCCTTAGAGACACTTTGCATAAGTCAATGATTGTGCCATCCAAAATAGACTGACATCCTGACAGATAAAAGACGTTCATTTGTTTTTTAATTCCAACAACTCCGTCCATTGTGTAGTATAGCGTTTACTTCGGTCTTTCTTGACAAGCTCCCACTCTTCTACTCTATTACCAACTAAGGCTGAGCCTACGGTAGCTTTTCCAAACTTATGATTTAGCCGATCTATTACATTCATGAGGCGTTTATCATGTAGTTTTGGGTTTTCAAATAAATTGCCTTGCACGTACTCTTGAGGTATCAACCCTGTGACATTTACACCTACTTTTTTATACCGGTACCCTGGCTTATAGATGCGTTTTAATGCTTTTCGTGCCTCTTGCGTTAACATAAAGGTGTTATTTGTGGGCACAGGTAATGTCACGGTACAACTGTCGCTATATTGCTTGTCATTATCACTAAAATGACTTGTCGTCACAAAAACTTGAATATACGTTGCACAAGATT
>JBLHII010000087.1:0-7764 GCA_047616265.1 Minisyncoccia bacterium | reverse complement strand
TCATATACACTTGACGGAAAGCATATCAAAAACCTAAATGAAAAAATTGCAGCTAAATACAGAAATCAGTTTTTAGGGTTTGTGTTCCAATCATTTAATTTAATTAACTACAAAACAGCACTGGATAACGTAGCAATGCCTCTTTATTACCAGGGTGTAAAACGCGCAGAACGCATCGAAAAAGCACATCATTATTTAGAAAAAGTTGGATTGGCAAATTGGGCAACCCATTTACCAAGCGAACTTTCTGGAGGTCAAAAGCAACGTGTTGCAATTGCACGTGCACTGGCTAGTGATCCTAAGGTGCTTTTAGCTGATGAGCCTACAGGTGCTTTAGACACTAAAACATCATGTGAGGTTATGGAATTGATTCAGCAAATTAATGATGAGGGCAAAACCATACTTTTAGTTACTCATGAAGTTGACATTGCACACATGACCAAGCGTATTGTGAAATTAAAAGATGGATTGATTACAGATGACACACCAGTAATTCAAGTGCGAGCAGATGAAGCTAGACGTAAAGCCGAAGCTCATGTTTGATATAGATCGTTGGCAAGAAATATTTGAAGCGATAGGTAAAAATAAACTCCGTACTTTTTTAACAGGACTTTCTGTGGCATCTGGTATTTTTATATTAGTTATTCTTTTGGGCTTTAGTAGCGGGATACAAAATGGTGTGAAAACACAATTCGAAAATGATGCTGTTAATAGCATTGCTATTAGAACTCGGGTTACAACCAAAGAATATAAAGGGTTAAACCCTGGGCGAAGAATTCAATTACGCAATGATGATTTTACCGAAATCAACAATGCATATGAAGATCAATTAGAATATAAAACAGCCATCTACAATATGTGGGGCAGTGAAGTTATTTTTGAGGGTGAGACAGGGAGCTATAGGCTCGAAGGTGCCAATCCAGACCAACAATTTATTGAAAACGCTAGTCTTGTTTCTGGAAGGTTTTTGAGTCAGGACGATATGAATGAAACCCGTAAAGTAGCTATTATAGGAAATATTATTAAAGAAGATTTGTTTAAAGGCAAAGACCCTATTGGAGAGATCATCTCTATATTTGGAGTAAACTTTAAAGTAGTTGGTGTGTATACAGATCCAGGAGGGTCAAGAGAAGAAGGGCGCGTTTTTGTGCCACTTCCTACCGCACAAATTGCTTTTAATGGCGGCGATAAAGTTAGATCACTTGCCTACACCGTAAAAATGAGTGATAATTTTGATGAAGCCGTGGCCTTAAGTACTGCCCTCTCTGAAAATATCGAGCAAGACATCAAATCAAAATATATCGTGGCCCCAGATGATAGAAGTGCGGTACGTGTAAATAACACCTTAGAGGAAGCCATGAAGATTTATAGCCTTATTGATATTATACGTAATGTTTTTTGGTTTATTGGTATAGGAACGATTATTGCAGGTGTTGTAGGGGTGAGCAATATCATGCTCATTATTGTTAAAGAGCGTACTAAAGAAATAGGAATACGTAAAGCTATTGGCGCTTTGCCAAGTTCTATCATAGGTTTAATTTTACAAGAGTCAATTTTCATTACTTCTATTGCTGGGTTTATTGGTCTTTTTCTTGGCGTTGGCTTGTTGCAGATTATAAGTCCAATGATAGATAATGATTTCATCAAATCTCCACAAGTAGATTTTAACACGGCCATTACAACAGTATTTATTTTAATTTTTGCTGGCGCGCTTGCAGGCTACTTTCCTGCAAGAAGAGCAGCTAATATAAAACCTATAGATGCATTACGAGATGAGTAGTTTTTATGCTTCGAAATTTCAGATGAATAAAAAACAAAACAATGTTTAACACAGATCGCTGGAACGAAATACTAGAGGCATTAAATGCCAATAGATTTAGAACGATGCTTACCGCATTTGGTGTGTTTTGGGGCATCTTTATTTTGGTTTTATTACTAGCATTAATCACGGGGCTTAGAAATGGTGTAAGCAAAGATTTTGGAGATTTTGCCACCAACTCAATGTTTGTCTGGGGACAAGGAACTTCAAAGCCATATAAAGGCTTGCCAAAAGGGAGGCGCGTTCAATTTAAGATGATTGATGGCCAGATGCTTAAAGAAAAAGTGCCGGGATTAAAATATGTATCTCCTAGAAGTCAACTTGGAGGATATCGAGGTTCTAATAATGTTACAAGAAAAGAAAAGACAGGGGCGTTTAGAGTGAGTGGAGATTATCCAGAATATATACTGCAGCAACCCATGGATATACTAGCGGGGCGTTTTATAAGTTATTCAGACATCAATGAAAAACGAAAAGCTGTAGTTATAGGAATAGGTGTTGTAGAAAGCTTGTTTGATCTTGGGGAAAATCCAATAGGAGATTACATAAAAATTAACGGTGTTAACTTCATTATAGTGGGTACTTTCAAGGCGCCAAGCAGTGGAGGAGATAACGAAGAACTAGCAAATACAATATATGTGCCCTTTACCACCTTTAACCAAGTATTTAATAATGCAGACAACGTAGGCTATTTTGCAATAACTGCTTATGATAATGTGAGCATTACTAGTCTCAAACCAAGAATTTTAGAAATCATGCGTGAACAGCGCACCATACATCCCGATGATCAAAGGGCTATTGGAAATAGGGATCTCGCAGAAGCTTTTGCAAAAATCACAGGTCTGTTTGATATTTTGAAGTTTGTAGGATTTTTTGTGGGTGCTTTGGTATTAATGTCTGGTGTAATTGGTATTAGTAATATTATGTTGATTGTTGTAAAAGAACGCACTAAAGAAATAGGTGTTCGGCGCGCGTTGGGTGCAACCCCTTGGGATATTAGATCTCAGATATTACAAGAATCATTAGTGCTAACCATACTCTCTGGAATGGTAGGGGTCGCTTTCTCAGCTGGAGGTATTTGGATAATGAACTATATTTTATCACTCAGTGGACCAGTAGAAAATTTCGCCAATCCATCTGTAGACATTGGCGTAATTGGTATTGCGTTGTTAATTTTAATAGTATCTGGAATTTTAGCGGGTTTAATTCCTGCAACTAGAGCTACGCAAATGAAGCCTGTAGATGCATTACGTGTAGATTAATCCCTTCGGGAATCTTAGAATTCCATAAATAGTATAAAGAAACGTTTAACTAAAAACAACCCTGTTTTAAGGGCCATTGAAATGAAAAGATCAGGAACTATTATCACATTACTCATTATAGTAATTGCATTTTCTGCAGGTATTTGGTATATCTATTCAAAAGATAAAACAAATCCCGTAGTATATCAAACAGAGACAGCTAGCATCAAGACCATTGTCAAAAAGACGGTAGCTACAGGAAATATTGTCCCTAAGGAAGAGGTGTTAATCAAGCCTAATATTTCAGGAATTATTTATGAAATATTTGTATTGGCTGGTGATGTTGTTCAAAGTGGAGATTTAATTGCTAAGGTAAAGGTGGTGCCAAATGTAAATTCTTTAAACAGTGCAAAAAACAATATAAACAGTGCGAAAATACAGGTAGAAACAGCGCGGTTAGCCTTAGAAAGCCAGAAGAGTATTTATATGCGTCAAAAAGACTTGTTTGATAAAGGGGTAGTCTCTGCGAATGATTTCGATCAAGCTCAGTTAAGTTATACCCAAGCACAACAACGGTACAATCAAGAAAATGTTATGCTTTCAGGGGCGCAACAAACCTTTGATATTGTAAAAACAGGTACTGCAAGAGGCTTGGGGGCGGCTGCCAACACAGAGATTAGAGCTACTGTTTCGGGAATGGTACTTGACGTACCTGTAAAGGTTGGGAACCAAGTAATAGAGTCCAACAATTTTAATGATGGTACCACAATAGCAACCATTGCGAATGTTGAAAAAATGATTTTTGAAGGAAAGGTGGATGAGAGTGAAGTAGGAAAGATAACAGAAAATCTGCCGCTAGAAATTACAGTAGGTGCAATTGAAAATAAAAAATTTAATGCTGTACTTGATTTTATAGCGCCTAAGGGAGTGAGTGAAAATGGAGCAATACAATTTGAAATAAAAGGAACGTTGAGCAAGCAGGATAATACTTTTATTCGTGCAGGATTAAGTGCAAATGCCTCTATAATTTTAGCAAAAGCGGAAGATGTCTTAAGCATAAAAGAAGCCTTAGTGCAATATGATACGAAAACAAAAAAACCATTTGTAGAAGTAGCGATAAGTGCACAACAATTTGAACGCAAAGATGTTGAACTTGGAATTAGTGATGGTCTTTATGTAGAAGTACTAAGTGGCGTAACGGAAAAAGATAATATTAAGGTTTGGAACCAATTAAAACCTGCTGCTGCGGGCAAAGGGTGGTAGAAATTAATTTAATATTTTAACAAATAGTGTAACAATTTAAACAAGCTAAAGACTTACACAACAACTACAATGAACGTATGAAAAAGTTAGGAATTTTATTTTTTGCCTTAACCATTGCTACTGCGGCGAATGCCCAGCTAAAGAAATGGACCCTTACAGAGTGTGTGCAGTATGCTTTAGATAATAACATATCAGTAAAGCAAAGTGAGCTAGATCTTGCGGCAACAGATATTGACAAGATGACTGCTAATGGGGCTTTTTTACCCTCATTAAACTTTAACACCAATACATCAGAGAACACAGGGTTGAGTTTTAACCCGCTAACCAATAATGCACAAACTACCACCTTTTTATCTGTTAACGGTTCTGTAAATATTGGATACACCCTCTTTGATGGTCTTAGAAATTTTAGAAGGGTTCAACGGGCAGCCTTATCGCAATTATCAAGTCAGTACCGATTGGACAAAATGAAGGATGATATTTCGTTGTTTGTTGCTAATGGATATTTGCAAGTTTTATTAAACAAAGCAAATGCAGCGGCTATCATTGCCCAAAATCAAGTAACCAAAGAGCAAATAGAGCGCACCAATAAATTGGTGGACGCAGGGGTATTACCAAGAGGGGATTTGTTAGAGATCGATGCTACAGATGCAAGCGAGCAACAGCGAATTGCGGTAGCAGAAAATGCGGTAAGAATTTCTTTAATAAGTCTGGCTCAATTACTACTGATAAAGGACTACGAGAACTTTGATGTTGTTGACGAAGATTACGAAGTGGTTAACAATACTATTGGTTTAAAAACAGTAGGCGAAATAATAGCGGGTGCTAAAGAGTCTCGTTCTGAAGTTAAAATTGCAGCACAAAACTTACGTATTTCAGAAAAAGATCTGCAAATAGCAAAAGGGGGGAATTGGCCTACTATAAGTGCCTTTTTTGGGTATAATACACGCTATACAAATGCAACTAATTTCACTCAAGCACTAGATTCTAACAACCCTTATACAACACAAGAAATTGGTGTCGTCGAAGAGACTGGGCAAACGGTTGTTGGGCAATTTCCTAACACGATAAGTAGTGAAGTAAATGCAGACCCTTTTTTAGACCAGGCCTATGAAAATGATGGTATTAGTTATGGCTTACAGTTAAGTATTCCTGTATTTAATGCATTTTCAGTAAAAGCAAATATAAGACGAAGCAAAATTTCTCTAGAAAGAAGCAAACTACAATTAGAGCAAGCATCGCTTGATTTAGAATCTAATGTGTACCAGGCATATGTAGATGCAGAAGGTTCGAGAAAAGCCTATGAGGCGGCTCAAAAATCAGTAGCATCTCAAGAATTAGCATTTCAATATGCAAAAGACAGATATGACGCAGGGGCTACCAATGCCTTTGACTTTAGTCAATCTAAGTTGAGGTATGATACTGCTCGTGTAGAGTTAAATAGAAGCAAGTACGATTATATTTTTAAAATCAAGGTATTGGAGTTATACTTTGGTATCCCAGCAACCGAGTTAAAATTTTAATATGAAGAAAAAAACACTTTTTTGGACTTTAGGTATTGTTGCAGTAGCTGCAGTTGTTCTTATTGGAGGTAAAAAAACAGGAATCTTTGGAGAAACCAAACGAGGGAAAGAGGTTGAAATAGTGAAAATCACGCCTATAGATATCATTGAAACGGTCGCTGCTACAGGAAAAATTCAACCAGAAGTAGAAGTAGCACTTTCTTCTGAAGTTTCTGGAGAAATTATATCGCTCCCTATCAAAGAGGGTCAGGAGATTAAAAAAGGAGAATTGCTCGTAAAGATCAATCCAGATTTAATTCAAGCAGCGGTAAGTCAAAGCCAAGCAGGACTTCAAAATATTAAGGCACAATTAGCACAAGCAGAGGCTTCTGCTAGAAATGCAAAAGCAAACTACGAAAGAAATAAAACCTTGTTTGACAAAGGAGTGATTTCAAAATTAGACTGGGACCGTTCTATCGCAGAGTATGAAGGAGCTCAGGCCAATGTAGAGTCTGCTTTTTATAGTGTAAAGAGTGCTGCGGCAAGTTTAAAGCAGTCTCGTGATAACTTATCTCGTACAGCTATCTATTCGCCTATGTCTGGAACTATTTCAAGATTAGCGGTAGAGTTGGGGGAACGTGTTGTTGGAACGGCGCAGATGGCTGGAACAGAGATTGTTCGAGTAGCAGATCTTACTAACATGGAGGTTGAGGTAGATGTAAATGAAAATGATATTGTAAAAGTAAATGTTGGTGATGAAACTATTGTTGAGGTAGATGCGTATTTAAAGCGAGAGTTTAGAGGTCAAGTAACAGAGATTGCAAATTCTGCGCTAACAGCTTTGTCTGCAGATCAAGTAACTAATTTTAAAGTGAAAGTTCGTATTTTACCTGCATCTTATGCAGATTTAACGGAAGGTAAACCAGAAAGCTACTCTCCATTTCGTCCAGGGATGACCGCAACTGTAGATATAATTACCAATAGAAAAACTAATATTATTGGTGTTCCAATTAGTGCGGTAGTAATAAAAACCGATACTATCTGTACCACAGAAAAAGTACAGAAAAAGAAGATCACATCTTTCAAACAAGAAAAGTATGAAGTGGTTTTTGTTAAAAATGGGTTAAAAGCGGGTCTTCGAGTTATTAAAACTGGGATCCAAGACGATAGTAATATTGAAATCCTTTCTGGACTTGTAGCTGGAGATGAGGTGATAACGGGGCCTTATAACACAGTGACAAAATCTTTAAAGTGCGATGATCTTATAGATCTTAAAGAAGAAGAAGAAGAAGAAGGCACAAAAGAATAATGGCAACGATACTTTGCATAGAAACAGCAACTAAAAACTGCTCTGTAGCGCTTTCTGTAAACGGAAGCGTTATTGCTTTGTGTGAAGACAATCCTAAAAATGAGGCAGGTAAACATTTTTCTCATGCAGAAAAATTACAACAGTACATCACAAAAGTGCTTGCTGAAGCTAAGGTTTCAAAAAACAAACTGGATGCCGTTGCTGTTAGTAAAGGGCCAGGTTCTTATACTGGTTTAAGAATTGGAGTTTCTGCTGCAAAAGGTCTTTGTTACGCGCTAGACATCCCCTTGATCTCTATTTTAACGCTAGCATCATTAGCAAGACAGGTTAATGGTACTTTGGTGATACCTATGCTAGATGCAAGAAGGATGGAAGTGTACTCGGCTGTTTTTTCTAGCGAAATGGAACAAATAAGACACACAGAGGCTCAAATTATAACACAAGATTCTTTTGAATCATATCTTGCAGGTGCTGTGGTAACTTTTATTGGCGATGGTGTCGAAAAGTTTCAAGCGATGTGTACCCACCCAAATGCGGTGTTTATAAATAATGCCTTACCGTCTGCGTCTCAAATGGCAGCGATTGCAACTATTAAATATAACAAAAGCACTTTTGAAGATGTTGCTTATT
>JBLHII010000086.1:0-7908 GCA_047616265.1 Minisyncoccia bacterium | reverse complement strand
GGAAATTATCGATAATACAATTATTGGGTACGTACAATACATATTTCTTTACAATGTTATAAAAAATTCATAACAATTTGGTAAAATTGGGCAGGATTTTCTGCATGCAACCAATGTCCAGCATTTAGAACAGTCTTAATTTCACTATTTGGAAACTGTTTTTGTATGCCAATTTCATCTATGGAGGCTATGTATCCTGAGTGTTCCCCGCGAAGAAACAAGGTGTCCTTTAGATAAATAGCTGCTGTATCAAGTGCTTTTCCTACCTGTGTAATTTCTTTTGCTACTATAGATATATTAACCCTAAGGCCTAGTTGTCCTTTTGAAATCCAGTATATATTTTTAAGTAAGAAAGATCTAGTTCCAACATCTTTTATATATTTAGACAATGCCAGATCTGCCTCGCTTCTTGTTTTAATTACTGAAAAATCTAAGGAGGACAATCCTTTTAAAACATCTTGATGATGCTGAGGATACTCCTTGGGCCCTATATCAGCAATTACTAATTTTGACAATCTCTCTGGGTGTTTTACCGCAAATTCCATGGCGGTTTTACCACCCATAGAGTGGCCCAGTAAAATAATTTCATCTAGATCGTGATGCCTACAATACAACAATAAATCTGCGGCCATAGCTTCATAGGTAAAAACAGGATCATGAAAACTTCTCCCGTGATTACGCTGGTCTATTAAATGAACTTGATATCCGTTCTTAGCAAACTTTTTTCCAAGTGTTTTCCAGTTATCGCCCATCCCCATAAACCCGTGAAGGATTATAAACGGAGTACCCGTACCTATTATTTTTGAATGCAACACCATACTATGCTAATTTTGAAAGATACGCAGCTATTGTTGGCTGCAATCCCTTATAAAGGGCTTCTGAAATAAGCGCGTGCCCAATGCTCACTTCTGCAAGATGCGGAATGTTTTTAGCAAAAAACTCAATATTCTCCAGAGAAAGATCATGACCTGCATTTACACCAAGCCCTAATTGGTTTGCGCGCTCTGCACAAGCAGCGTAAGGTATGATGGTATTCCTGTTTCCGGAAGAATACGCTTTGGCAAAATCTTCTGTATACAATTCTATTCTATCTGCACCAACGGCAAATGCTCCCTCGACACGATCCAGTGATGGGTCAACAAAAATAGAAGTGCGAATTCCATTTCTTTTAAATTCTGAAATCACCTCACTCAAAAAATATTGGTGCTTTATAGTGTCCCACCCTGCGTTTGAGGTAATCGCGTCTATGCCGTCTGGCACCAGGGTAACCTGTGTGGGTTTTATTTGCAGGACCATGTCCATGAATTTAGGAATAGGGTTTCCTTCTATATTATACTCTGTGACTACCACCTCTTTTAAATCATAGGCATCTTGGTATTTGATGTGGCGCTCATCTGGACGCGGGTGAATGGTTATGCCCTGTGCGCCAAACAACTGTACATCTTTTGCAACCTGCACTAAATTAGGGTAATTACCCCCACGTGCATTACGTATTGTGGCAATTTTATTAATATTTACACTTAACTTTGTCATCATTATATATTTGAAACAAAAATACAATGCTTAACCACAGTTTTGAAACTATATTTTAAGTATTTTGCATAAAACCCATCGCTGTGAAAACACAACAACACATTATAAATGACATTACGCCTTTTGATCTCACCGCCAAAGTGAGGGAGGTCCAAAATGCCTTCAACCAGCTTAGCTACTCTCACATACCCGTAACAAAGAATGGTGTCTTTGAAGGTGCTATCTCAGAGAATGACGTACATTGTTTTGATGCAGATAAAACACTAGAAGCCTACCAATATTCGTTAGAATCATTTCATGTAAAACAACAGACAAACTGGTTAGATATTCTGGAAGCTTTTGCATTAAACAACAGTACTATTATGCCTGTATTGTCAGATAAATATAAATATCTGGGGTATTATGAACTAAGTGATATCATGAATATATTTAACGACACCCCGTTCCTGGGAGAGGCTGGAGGAATCATTGTTGTTGAAAAAGGAATAACAGACTATTCTTTTTCTGAAATTTGCCAAATTGTAGAGAGTAATGATGCGAAAATATTAGGAGTCTTTGTTTCGGAAATGGAAAATGACACTGTTCAAATTACGATAAAAATAGGACACACAGGCATGAATGCAATTGTACAGACCTTTAGGAGATATAGTTATAATGTGGTATCCAACCACGAAGAAGATCGATTTATTGAAGATCTAAAAAAACGATCTCAATACCTTGACAAATACCTAAACATGTAGTTATGAAAATAGGAATTTACGGTCAGTTTTATCACAAAAACTCTGAGACACATATTCAGTCAATTCTAGATGTACTGCAAAGCAAAGATGTTGAAATTGTGATAGAAGAAAACTTTTTAGCCTTGATGAAAGAGAATCAATCTTTCCACACAGATTTATCTGCGCTAGGAACCTTCACAAAACTAGACCAGAGTTATGCCTTTTTTTTCAGTATTGGTGGAGACGGCACCCTATTAAAGTCCATTACCTTTGTTCGCGATCTTAACATCCCAATTGTTGGAGTGAACACAGGAAGGCTTGGCTTTTTAGCCACCATACAAAAAGAAGATGTAGCCTCTAGTATCACTGAAATATTAGAAGGCAATTATTACATTTCTGAACGTTCATTGTTAGCGATTGAGACCAACCCATCTCATGATGAAATAACGCCCTTAAATTTCGCACTAAACGAAGTAGCTGTAAATAGAAGAAACACCACCTCTATGATTAAGGTAGAGACCACAATAAATGGTGAATACCTGACCTCTTATTGGTCTGATGGCTTAATAATCTCTACACCTACAGGCTCTACTGGGTATTCTTTAAGCTGCGGAGGCCCTGTTATTGAGCCGAGCAACGAAAGTATAATTCTTACTCCTATTGCACCACATAATTTAAATGTTAGACCCCTAATTATTCCAGACAATAGTATTGTGACACTTAAGGTTTCTGGAAGAGAAGATACGCATTTAGTTTCATTAGATTCACGAATTTTAACGCTTAAAAACGAGACAATCATCACTGTTAAAAAGGCGCCATTCACCATAAAGTTTGTACAACTCATGGAAGAAAGTTTTATAAAAACACTTCGTAAAAAGCTACTATGGGGAGAAGACAAAAGAAATTAGGCAATAAAAATCTTTAAAATTTGTTTATCAAGCTAGACTATGGTTCTTATCATGCGCTAATGCCAACTTTATTGTTATATTTGCGAACTTTTTAAAAAATATGAAGTATTTAACTGTGATTTTTTTAGTGCTGTGTTGTTTTCATACGGGAACTTCACAGACATATGAGCTTGGTGGTTTCATTGGCGGAGCTAATGTAATTGGAGATGTGGGAAATACCGCATATATTAACCCAAATACAGTAGCGTTTGGAGGTGTTTTTAAGTGGAACAGGAGTGAACGGCATTCATTCCGTTTTTCAGCCATCTTCGCTAAAGCAGAAGGAAATGATGCAGATAGTAAAGAGGGACGCAGGAAGGAAAGAGGGTATTCTTTTCAGAACAACATCAAAGAATTTTCTGCAGGTTTAGAGTATACTTTTTGGGAATTTAATTTAAATTCAGGAAGTCCTGCAGCTGCCCCATACTTATTCACAGGGATCTCTTATTTTTTATACGAAGCATCTTATATTACAAACACCGGGATTTACCAAGATTATGAACAGGCAGGGGCAATTGCCATACCAATGGTTATTGGATATAAAGCGACATTAAGCACGAAACTAATCGCAGCTATTGAGATTGGAGCTCGCTACACCTTCACAGATGACATAGACGGGAGCAACCCAATTCAAAACTTGGAAGACAGGACAGATTTAAAATTTGGCAATCAAAACAATAATGATTGGTATGTCTTTACAGGTATTACATTTTCATTTACTTTTGGCCGAGAACCTTGTTATTGTAATTTTTAAAAAAATGAGTCGTCTCTTAGAACAAATAAACAAAAACAATACACCGCGACACCTGGCCATTATTATGGACGGAAATGGTCGGTGGGCTAAGGCAAAAGGCCTTTTTAGATCTGTGGGACACGAAAGTGGTACAAGAGCGGTTCGTGAAATTACGGAAGCATGTGTAGAAATTAATATTCCCTTTTTAACGCTTTATACTTTCTCTACAGAAAACTGGAACCGACCAAAATTGGAAGTAGAGTTTTTAATGAAATTATTGGTTTCTTCATTAAAAAAAGAAATCAAAATGCTTAATGAGAACAATATAAAATTAAATGCCATTGGTAATCTTGATGCGCTTCCAAGCAAAGCACGTAAAGAGCTTTTGGACGTTATAGAAAAAACAAAAGACAACACAAGAATGACCTTAACACTTGCATTAAGTTACGGGTCTAGAGAAGAAATCACAAAAACAATTCAAGAGATTAGTCTTAAAGTTAAAAAAGGATTAGTTTCGCCGTCTAATATTGACGAAAAACTGATTAACAATCATTTATACACACAAGATCTGCCCGATGTAGACTTGTTAATACGAACTAGTGGTGAACAACGTATAAGCAACTTTTTGTTGTGGCAAATAGCATACGCAGAATTATATTTTACAGATATACTTTGGCCAGATTATACAAAAGACCATCTTTTTGAGGCCATATTAAATTATCAAAACAGAGAACGACGATTTGGAAAGACAGGTGAGCAATTATAATTCGAATTATTTTTTTAGTATGTACAGAAAGGTCTTTTGCTTTGTAGCTATTACAATGCTTTCTGTTTTTACAATACATGCGCAGCAAAAAGAGCTAGACGCTGGAATCAAATATGAAATTAACAACATTACGGTTGCGGGAGCTCAAAGCTACAACGAACAAACAGTTATTGCTTTTACCGGATTAAAAAAAGGAGAACGCATTTTTATTCCAGGAGAACGCTTAAGTGAAGTCACAAAAAAATTATGGGAACAAAACCTATTTAGTGATATTGCCATTTATGTAACTAAAATTGAAGGAGAACTTGCTGACCTTGAAATATACATTGAAGAACTTCCTAAACTAGACGCAATAACAATATCTGGTGACGGAATACGCAAAACAATGTCGAAGGAAATTCTAAAAGAAACAGAACTAAAACCTGGACTTAAAATCACAAAAAATTTAATTACAACTACAAAAAACTTTATTAGGAATAAATTCGTAGAAAAAGGATTTTACAACACCGATGTCATTATTAGCACCCTCCCTAAACTAGATTCTACAGGTCTAGAGATTGCTAAAGACATGCATATTGTAATAAACAAAAACAAGCGAGTTAAGATTTCCCCTCTTGAATTTGAAGGAAATGACAACTTAAAAGATGGAACATTAAGGAGTGCTATGAAAAATACGAAAAAAAGAAATCCTATTCGTATTTGGAAAATGTCGAAATTCACAGACACAGGCTACGAAGAGGATAAAGCCTCTCTAATCCTAACTTATAAAGAGAGTGGGTATCGAGATGCGAAAATCATAAATGACAGCGTATTCGATGTAAACGAACGCAATATAGGGGTTGTCATTAAAATAGATGAAGGTAAGAAATACTACTTTGGTGCTATTCGTTTTTTAGGAAATAGCGTATTTACAGATAGCCAATTACGCCAGACTTTAGGAATTAAAAAAGGAGATGTCTACAATGGTACTCTCATGGCAGAACGAATTGAAGACAACACAGATCCTGAAGCATATGATTTAACAAACAAATACCAAAACAATGGATATCTATTTTCTACTATTAGTGCAGTAGAGGTTGCGGTAAGACAAGATACTATTGATTATGAAATAAGAGTCAGGGAAGGGAAATTGGCATATTTTGATCACATCACGGTGGTCGGGAACACCAAAACAAATGATCATGTAATTTATCGCGAATTACGCACAAGACCTGGAGAAAAATACAGCAAGAAAAACGTCGTTAGAACCATTAGAGAATTGAGTAGTTTAGGGTTCTTTGATCCAGAACAAATTTCACCTAACTTTAAAAATGTAGACCCCAATAATGGTACACTAGACATGGAGTACTCTGTTGTTGAAAAAGGTGCAAGTCAGATAGAACTACAAGGAGGATATGGTGGTGGTGGTTTTGTTGGAACACTTGGGCTATCTTTTAACAACTTCTCATTAAGAAATATATTTAACCTTGACGCATACAAGCCCTTACCAATGGGTGATGGGCAAAAACTATCTTTAAGAGCACAAGCAAGTACAAACTTCTCAACGTATAGTCTATCTATTACAGAACCTTGGTTGGGAGGAAAACGCCCCGTTCAATTTAGTGGTTCGTTTTCGCATACAGTTCAATACCGTTTCAACTTCCAAACAAGAGAAGTAGATAGAGATCAACGCTTTTTGATCACTGGTGGTTCTTTAGGGCTTGCAAAGCGACTGACTTGGCCAGATGATAATTTTACATTCTCAAATGCTTTAAGCTTCCAACACTACAATCTAAAAAACTATAATACGGGACTCTTTACTTTTGGAGACGGATATTCAAATAACTTAGCTTACACAATGGGGCTTACAAGAAATAATGTGGGTAACAATCCAATTTATCCTAAATTTGGTTCAGAATTTAAGGTGTCTGCAAAAGTAACCCTTCCTTACTCTCTATTTAATGGTGTAGATTATGGCTTACTTGCTAATGAACGCGAGGGATTAGTAGATTTTTTATTAGAAAACCAAACAGATGTTGACACACAAGACCGTATTGCCGAAATTGATCAAGAGCGTTTTAAATGGTTAGAGTATTATAAAATTAAATTTGAAGGAACTTGGTATACCAAAATCACTGGTGATCTAGTCTTACGTTCTAAGACTGAATTTGGATTCTTAGGTGCCTATAATAAAGATAGAGGAGAGGTTCCTTTTGAACGGTTTTTTGTGGGTGGAGATGGGCTTGGGGCTTTTAGTTTGGACGGAAGAGAGGTTATACAGCTTCGTGGGTATCCCAACCAATCATTATCTCCTCAAGATGGAAATACCATTTTCAACAAATTTTCGTTAGAGATGAGGTATCCTATCACATTGAAACAATTAGCATCGATATATGTATTGGCATTTTTAGAAGGAGGAAATTCTTATGAGGGCTTTAGAGATTACAATCCTTTTAATCTAAAAAGGTCTGTCGGCGCAGGATTACGTATATTTATGCCAGCATTTGGATTATTAGGTATCGATTTTGGGTATGGATTTGATCCAATATTAAACGGAACCAGCCGTAATGGTTGGGAAACCCACTTTATAATAGGACAGCAGTTTTAATTTGGCACGGTATTTTCTTAACATTAACTATTACTATGAAAACTAAACAAATTCTTTTAGTAGCGATTGCATTTATTTGTATGTCATTTTCAGTACAAGCACAAAGAGGTGTGCGTATTGGATACATTGATATGGAGTATATTCTTGAAAATGTACCTGAGTATATAGAAGCATCTACACAATTGGACGGTAAAGTTCAACGCTGGAAAACAGACATTGACAAAAAACAACAAGAGATTGATTTAATGAAGTTAAACCTCGCTAATGAACGCGTTTTATTAACCAAAGAACTTATTGAGGAAAGAGAAGAAGAAATAAAAATCAAGGAAGACGAGATGATCACCTACCAACAAAATCGTTTCGGATCTGGTGGAGATTTAGTAATTCAAAGAAGACAGCTCGTTCAACCTATACAAGATCAAGTATTCAATATTGTACAAGAAGTTGCTGAGGGTAAAAAATATGATTTTATATTTGACAAATCTGCAGACGTGGTAATGCTATTTGCTGCCAAAAGAAATGATATTAGTGATATTGTTTTAAGGAGCATCAATAGGGTTGAGAAAAGAAAAGAAGCAACTAACAAAAAGGAGCGCAAAGAAATTGACAAAAGAGATGATTTA
>JBLHII010000085.1:0-8001 GCA_047616265.1 Minisyncoccia bacterium | reverse complement strand
GATGCGATGGCTAATTTTACAGTTCTTCTATCCACCAGTCATCAACAATTTAATTGTTGAAAACTTGAAAATATTGTTAATAAGCATAAAAAAAATCTGAAACAACAGCTTCAGATTTTAAGATGTATTGCTATGACTCGGGTTATTCGTTAAAAACACCCATCTCAGAATATTTATTCATGCGTTGAGTGACTAAATCTTTTGGTGATAAGTCTTTTAATTGATTGTATTCTTTGGTAATGACATTTGCCACTGTGCTAAATATTTTTGCTCTGTTTGCATGGGCACCTCCAAGAGGTTCTTTTACAATAACATCAATAAGCTTTTGCTTTTTCATGTCTGTAGCCGTAAGTTTTAATGCTTCAGCTGCTTGTTCTTTATACTCCCAACTACGCCACAATATAGAGGAACAACTTTCTGGAGAAATTACAGAATACCATGTGTTTTCTAACATGAGTACACGATCTCCTACACCAATTCCTAATGCACCTCCACTTGCTCCTTCTCCTATAATTAAAACAATAATAGGCACTTTAAGTCGGGTCATTTCAAGGATATTCCTTGCAATTGCCTCTCCTTGTCCACGCTCTTCTGCTTCTAATCCAGGATAAGCACCTGGAGTATCAATTAGGCACACAACAGGAACTCCAAATTTCTCGGCAGATTTCATTAAGCGTAATGCTTTTCTGTAGCCTTCTGGGTTCGCCATACCAAAATTACGAAATTGACGTGTTTTGGTATTGTATCCTTTTTGTTGTCCAATAAACATATAACTCTGGTCTCCAATCTTACCAAGACCACCAACCATTGCTTTATCGTCTTTAAAACCACGATCTCCATGCAACTCAACGAAACTTTCACCGCAAATTGCATTGATATAGTCCATAGTATAAGGTCTATTTGGGTGACGTGATAATTGCACACGTTGCCAAGGAGTTATGTTCTTATATATGTCTTTTTTGGCAGTTTCTAACTTGAGTTCAATTTGCTTGCAGGTATTAGTAACATCTACATCATTGTCTTCACCGATTTGGCAAGCCTTTTCATATTGCTCTTGCAAGTCTTTAATAGGTAATTCAAAATCTAGGTATTCCATAATGGTTTTTGAATAGGTTATATAACGTCTAATTTACAAAGATAAAATTTTGTTTTGAGCTATGTATTGAACTCCTTTAGTTTTTTGACTTCTTTTTGCGTCTGTTTTTAAGAATTCCATTAGCAACTACTGTTAAAACAATGATGGCTGCACCATAATAAAACTGTGGCCCCATGTTTTCTGAATCTCCAAGAATAAAGAGAGCTAAGACAATACCATAAACAGGCTCCATGTTAATTGTTAACATTACGGTATAGGGGCTAATCCATTTCATGACATGTACAGAGGCTATAAAAGCATATGCAGTACATACTGAAGCCAGTATAAACAAATAGCCCCAGTCAGCTTCTGATAAGGAGAAAAAGGAAGCATCAAAACGACCACTAAACAACAAATACAAAGAGATGCAACAAACGCCAAAGAAAAGTTCGTAAAATGAAATGGCACTAGCATTATACTTTTTGGCGATCTTTCCATTGATGACGGAGAATAGTGCACTCAAAAAAGAAGAAATCAAGGCTAAGATAATACCCCAAGTATAATCTCCCTCTACTTGAAAAATAACATATAACCCCAGCACTACAATAAGACCAAAAACTACCTCGTACCAAATAATTTTTCGCTTGTAGAAAATAGGCTCTAAAAAAGCAGTAAAAAAAGAACCCGTAGACATAATCGCTAGTGTTATAGAAACATTTGCAATTTTAATGGCAGCAAAAAAAGTAAGCCAATGCAACGCAATAATAGCACCTGCTATCAAAAATATTGCAATGGTCTTTGGACTAAACTTTAGAGGTGTTTTTTTATAGGCTATCCAGCCCAATATTAACACAGAAGCAATACTCATTCTAAACCAAACCAAAGGAACAGCATCAACACTAATTAGTGCGCCCAATACAGCTGTAAAGCCCCATATAAAGACTATAAAATGTAAATGAAGGTAATTAAGGAGCTTAACGTTTGGCATTTCGCAACAAATAAATAGCTAAAATAGCAAAGACAATATTGGGCGCCCAAGAAGCTATAAAGGGTGAAAAATCACTTTGAGCAGCTAACGTTCCAAAAACCTTGTCAAAGAAAATAAAAACCATCCCTATAGCAATACCAATGGCTAAATTAATACCCATACCTCCCCGGCGTTTTACAGAGGAAACTGCAACAGCTATTATGGTTAAAATATAAGCAGAGACAGGCAAGCTCCAGCGCTTGTGCCTAACGACTTCATAGGAGCTTATAAAAGAAGATCCCTTTTGCTTTTCTCTACTAATAAAATCATTGAGTTCTGGAAGGTTTAGTGTTTCAGCTATATATTTCACAGGGGTTAAGTCATCTAAATCAAAACTGAACACGGTATCTAGACGCTTTTTTTGTTCAATAATATCAGCATCCAGACCTACCCTTCGTTTTGTGTAATTAAACAAGCTATACGTACTGTCTTTTTCATTAAACTTTATACGATTGGCAGATAGCTTATAGGTCATTTTCCTATCTTCAAAGTGTTCTAGGGTGAAGTTGCTTCCACTTTTCTCTGAAACATTAAAATAGCTTACATAGATATAATCATTATCATTAATCTGCCTGTATACATTAGACTTTTCACGATCTTGCTTGCCTCGTTTTAAGTATTTAAAAGAAAACTCATTAAAGCCTAAACTAGCCTTTGGGGCTATAAACATTCCTAAAAAGAAAGCTCCAATGCATACAATAGTAGCACCTATTAAATAAGGACGTAAAAACCGATAATAGGATACTCCACTACTCAAGAATGCAATGATCTCTGTATTGTTTGCCAACTTGGATGTAAACCAAATTACTGATAAGAATAAAAATAGGGGGAATAATAAATTTGCGAAATAAATGGTAAAGTCTATATAATAAAGCAGCACTTCTATAAAGGGAACATCATTATCTAGAATTTTATCGATCTTCTCGGCAAGATTTACAATGATCCCAATGGGTATAAAGAGAAGCAATAGGAGCAAGAATGTTCCTATATAGCGTTTTAATATATACTTATCCAGTATGCTTAACATATACCTAGCCCTAAAGTCTTTTATCCATTTGTTTGACCATCCTATTTTTCCATGGGGTGTAATCTCCTGCTAAGATATGTTTTCTTGCTTCACGCACCAACCATAAATAAAAACCAAGGTTGTGAATAGTAGCTATTTGCCTACCTAGCATTTCATTAACAGTAAATAAGTGGCGTAAATAGGCTTTACTATATTCTGTATCTACCCAAGTAATTGCCATTTCATCAATAGCACTAAAATCTGCTTCCCATTTTTTATTTTTGATATTAATTGTTCCGTGTGCGGTAAATAACATACCGTTTCTACCATTTCGGGTAGGCATTACACAATCAAACATATCAATGCCAAGAGCAATATTCTCTAATAAATTAATTGGCGTGCCAACACCCATTAAATAACGTGGCTTATCTTTGGGTAAAATAGCAGTTACCACCTCGGTCATCTCGTACATTTCATCTGCAGGCTCCCCTACAGACAAGCCTCCAATCGCATTTCCTTCTGCCCCTACACCAGCAATATACTCTGCAGATTGTTTCCGCAAATCTTTGTAAGTGCTCCCTTGTACTATAGGAAAAAATGTTTGACTATACTCATACATAAAAGGTGTCTTATCCAAATGCGTCAAACAACGCTCCAACCAGCGATGCGTCATGTGCATAGAACGCTTCGCGTAATTATAATCACAAGGATACGGTGTGCATTCATCAAAAGCCATGATTATATCGGCACCAATGCTGCGCTGTACTTCCATCACATTCTCTGGCGTAAACACATGGTAACTTCCATCTATATGAGACTTAAACTTCACGCCTTCTTCTTTAATCTTTCTATTATCAGACAAAGAATATACTTGGTACCCACCACTATCGGTTAATATGTTTCGATCCCAATTCATGAATTTATGAAGGCCTCCCGCTTTTTCGAGAATGTTTGTTCCCGGACGCAAATATAAATGATACGTATTCCCTAAAATAACGTCCGGGTTAATCTCTTCGCGTAATTCTTTTTGATGCACCCCTTTGACACTAGCTACTGTGCCCACAGGCATAAAAATAGGAGTTTCAATTATTCCGTGATCTAAGGTAATCGTTCCTGCGCGGGCCTGTCCTTGAATGTCTGTGGCTTCGAGTTTAAAATCCATAAGGAAGTTTTGATGAATAGGCAAATATACGGTTGCTCTGTGAAGTACGAATGACGAAAGACACATTTTTTTGGGCCTTAAAAAATGAAAACCATTATATTATTTAATTCCTTACTATATAAATTTTGAAAGATTTGAACAATGTTAACTAAAACTTAAAAATCGTTAATAACCTCATTTAGCTCTGCTTTTTCTTAGCAGTTTAAAGAAGTATTTTTGAGCCTGAAACTAAAAAACAACATGGCAGATATTACCAAACTAGAAGCATTTGTTACTCAAGTGCGCAGAGATATTGTAAGACAAGTACATAAAGTAAATTCTGGTCATCCCGGAGGCTCCTTAGGGTGTACAGAATTTATTGTTGCACTCTACCAAGAAGTGATGCACCGTAAAGAAGGGTTTGACATGAACGGAAGCGAAGAAGATCTTTTCTTCCTTTCAAACGGTCATATTTCTCCTGTTTTTTATAGTGTATTAGCACGTTCTGGATACTTTCCAGTAGAAGAGCTAAACACCTTTAGACTTCTTAATTCAAGGCTTCAGGGACATCCAACGACACATGAAGGATTACCCGGCATACGCATAGCTTCTGGGTCTTTAGGACAGGGGATTTCAGTAGCTATTGGTGCTGCCGAAGCTAAAAAATTAAATAAAGACACACATCTTGTGTATGCCTTATGCGGTGATGGAGAATTACAAGAAGGGCAAAACTGGGAAGCCATAATGTATGCTGCCGGAAATAAAATAGACAACTTGATTGTCTCCATTGACCTAAATGGACAACAAATTGATGGGGCTACAGATAGTGTATTACCCTTAGGAAATGTGCGAGGAAAGTTTGAAGCTTTTGGATGGGAGGTTGTAACTGTTGAAAAAGGAAATAACATCCAGGCTATTTTAGACGGTATGCACGAAGCTAAAGCTAAAACCGGCCAAGGAAAACCTATCTGCGTGTTATTACACACAGTAATGGGTAATGGTGTAGATTTTATGATGCATACACATGCGTGGCATGGAATAGCACCTAATGATGAACAATTAGCATTAGCATTGGCTCAAAATCCAGAAACCTTAGGCGATTATTAATGACCTATCCTAACCTATACATATCAACAACAATCTAAAGATATTCGCTATCGCGCATATGAAAACACATTTACACCTATGAAAACATATATAGATACAGGAAAAAAGGACACACGATCTGGTTTTGGCGCAGGTCTTACCGAGCTAGGAAAAACCAATGAAAATGTGGTAGCACTATGCGCAGACTTAACGGGTTCTTTAAAAATGGACGAATTCAAGGCCAATCACCCAGAACGATTTTACCAAGCAGGAATTGCTGAAGCAAACATGATGGGTATGGCTGCTGGTATGACCATTGGAGGCAAAATACCATTTACAGGAACCTTTGCGAATTTTTCTACAGGACGCGTATATGACCAAATACGTCAAAGTATTGCATATAGCGGTAAAAATGTAAAAATATGTGCTTCACATGCAGGAGTTACTCTTGGAGAAGACGGCGCGACGCATCAAATACTAGAAGATATAGGCCTAATGAAAATGCTTCCAGGCATGACGGTAATTAACACCTGTGACTACAATCAAACCAAGGCCGCTACAATCGCTATCGCAAATTATGATGGACCCGTATACTTACGCTTTGGAAGACCGAAAGTTGCTAACTTTACTCCAGAAAACGGAACCTTCACTATTGGCGAAGCAGTGAACTTACAAGAAGGAACCGATGTGACAATTGTTGCTACAGGACATTTGGTTTGGGAAGCACTTGAAGCTTGTAAAACCTTAAATGAGCAAGGAGTTAGCGCTGCCGTTATAAACATCCACACGATTAAACCACTGGATGCAAACGCAATTTTAAAGAGTGTTGCAACTACCGGATGTGTTGTTACAGCAGAGGAGCACAACTACCTTGGAGGCTTAGGAGAAAGTGTTTCTAGAATTTTAGCAGAGAATCGCCCAGCTCCTCAAGAATTTGTTGCGACACAGGATACATTTGGAGAGTCTGGAACACCAGATCAGTTAATGGAAAAATACGGTTTAAACGCCGCTGCTATCGTAAAAGCCGCAACAAAGGTCATTGGAAGAAAGTAACAAAAGCAATTAAAATAAAAAAAAAGCCGCTTTAAGAATATATCTTAAAGCGGCTTTTTAATGCCTCTATTTCAGAGAATAAGGATTAACTATCTGCGTCTAGATAATCAACAACACCATCTCCATCAGTATCAGGAAAGGTGATAGTACCATCTTCATCAATTTCTATTTCATCTGTAGTTGGTCTTCCATCTCCGTCATCATCTGGATCAAGGTAATTACTTCGGTTGTCTGAATCTGTATCGTCATCTTCTTCTAATCCATTACCATTTATATCCTCTAAAACAGAAGGGACACCATCAAGGTCTTGGTCACCAATTTCAGTTACAAATAACTGGAATGTAAAAATTAGCTGAGAATACACCGGAATAGCTACTGAAGATCCAGGAGGAGGATTCACATAATACCCTAAACCACTTTGCATAAATACTGCTCCTACTCCAAAATTCTCATAACTCACAGTCCCATCGGGGTTCTCAATTAAACCTGTAGATGCTTTGAACTCTATAAGCGCATCTTGAAGGCCGTTAACGATAAATGTCAAATCAAATTGTATCGGGATTACAGAACTGTCAAATAGCTTATTCCTCTTTTGCCCATCTTCATCAACAATATAAGTGCCTTCATAATTAATTCTAACAATGTCTGGAAAACTAGGTTGATCTCCTTCACCTTCAATGACTTTTAAATAATACAACTTGTATTGAACATCTTCATCAATTCTGTCTTGTACCATTTTAAAATCTACTTGATTGATCAAAGCAATTTTATCACTATTAGCAGCAGCAATGGTATCAAACTTTATTTTAAAATCAAAATCTACAGGAGGACTTTGAAAATCTTCGTAATTGTAAAAATGAGTAGTTAAGTAAAGTTCTACCTCAAGTGTTGAAGCTATATTTTCCTCGGCTCTATCACGTGCAGGAATGAAGTTATCTTCCGCGTCGTCATCATTATTACATGCAGTACCCAAAAGCAATACTAAAGCAACAATAGGTATTAGAAATTTTAAATTTTTCACAGTTAATTATTTTAGGGGTACAAGATACAATTTTCAGTTATTTTTGTTGTATTGTTTAATGCACAATTTAAGTAAAAATGTATGAGAGTTGATAAATATTTATGGTGTATGCGATACTACAAAACAAGAAGCATTGCTACACAAGCTTGTAAGAAGGGAGCAGTACGCATTAACGATGCCTCTACCAAGCCCTCTAGAGACGTATACCCTGGAGATCATGTTACAGTTAGAAAGAATCAGGTAAATTATACTTTGGATGTTATAGCTATACCAAAAAGCAGATTAGGACCAAAACTGGTTGACTTATACAGGATAGACACCACACCAAAAGAAGCTTTTGAGCATCAAGAGTTATTAAAATACTCTAAAGAGTATTATAGAAAAAGAGGAACTGGAAGACCTACTAAGAAAGACAGAAGAGATATAGATGACTTCACTAGTGAAGAAGAATAACCAAGACCTTTTACTATCTTTGAAAATAAAAAACATACCCTGTTATTATGGCAACAAAAGAAACGGTTATCCTAAGCAAAAAAGAAATAGCACATAAATTAAAGCGCATCGCCTATCAAATTTATGAAGCTAATATTTC
>JBLHII010000084.1:0-8014 GCA_047616265.1 Minisyncoccia bacterium | reverse complement strand
TTGTGTGTGAATCTAAGTACTCTTTTAAGTACAATAAGCAATCATTCAAAAAGATGGAATCATTATTAAGACATAGAAAATAGGTTGCATGTACATAGGGTAATGATTCCATATGACCTCCGCCAAACCCTCTGTTGATAGGGCTTCTATGCAGGGTTATAGTATCATGTAGTTGTATGTTGCTTTGTAAATAAGCAAAGTCATCGGGCTCTGAATTATTGTCTATTACAATAATTTCAAAAGAGAGCGCTGCTGTCGTGTGCTCCAGAATGGAGTCTATACACGCAACGGTGTATTTTGCGGTATTGTAATTAATAATACTAATGGCAACATCTTTCATTTTGCGAAATTAGGATAAAATAGATTGATACACATCAATATATTGCTTTGCTGTCTCATTCCAGTCAAAACTTTTAGCACGTGTAATATACCATTGGGTGTAAAAGGCTTCTTCGCTACGAAATTTCAGCAGACCTTCCACAAGAACTTGAACCATATACTCCGGGCTATAATGATCCCAATAAAAGCTATGTTCACCACCAATTTCTGGGAGTGAAGTATTGTTTGATATAAATATAGGCTTCCCAAAGCGCATGGCTTCAATAGGAGGGATGCCAAAGCCTTCTTTTAGTGACGGAAAAACAAATGCTTCACAATGTTGTAAATAATAGTGCTTTGCAACGTCTTCGATTTTACCGGGTGTGTGTACACGGTTTTGTACCCCTAACTCTTTAGCCAATGCCAGTAATTCATTCGCGTATCTAGTGGTGTTGTTTCCTGCCAATACCAAATCATACCCAGGTAATAGTGGCAACATTCGTACGAGACTCCTAAAATTTTTACGTTCGGTAAACGCTCCTATAGAAAACAAAAATTTTTGCTTTGGTAGTGTTAATGAAACAAAACTTTCTGGAATTTCAATTGCTGTGATTGTGTTTCCGTTGTAGATTACATACTCTGGCACTTTTGGCACCTTGAAATTAGCATGTGTGTCTTTTTTTGCGAATTCAGAGATGTAAATAATAGCAGCAGCTCGCTGTAACTTAAGATTAAATCGATTCTTTAGTTTTTCTTGTGAAGCTTGGGTTCCTTCTGTAGCAAAATGTACATCATGCACCGTTAACACATAGGGCATCTTGAAGAAAGGCTCAATTTTAATGTTTTGATTCAAACAGTGCCATAGATCGTACCTCTTTTTTATCCTAAAAGGGGTGTGACGAGAAATACTTTGGTATTTCTTATACTTAAATAAGGTGCCAAATTCCTCTTTTAAAGAGGTAATATCTTTGGCGTGTAATACAATTTCAAAACCCGTAGTTTCTTGGTTTGCTAAGGCTTTTATAAGGTGATAATTAAACTGGCCAAAACCCGAGAATTTATTTTTTATATTATGAGACTCTAAAAATACCTGTTTCATATTATTTTATGTTACGGTATAATAACCAAAGGTTTACATATCTTTTAAATACAGAAAAAGCACTTACATACGCTAATATAAAGCCTTCTTTACCATCTAAAAAACCACCTCTCAAAAAGTATTGATTTATAAAACGGTACCAGGGCCTAAAAAAGAAATGATACCCTTTTGGCTTAACTCCTTTTTTGTAAAGCATCTTAGCTTTTAATGCACTATAATGGTGCATTTTTGAAGTGTAATCATCAAAAGATTTGTACGTATAGTGTGGTAGCGTATTTTTTAATTTTGCTGTGCGTCCATTTGTTTCTAGCACCTCATGCACCAAGTTGTCGTTGTATTTACAGTAGTTTTTATTAAAGACTCGAATGACATCATCATTTTGTAGGCCACTATACTTAATACGTTTTCCCATAAAGTGAAATGAACGATTCACAAAATATGCAATAGCTTTAGGATTTTCTAAGATGCTTAAAATTTCTTGGGCGAGCGCTTTTGTGATGACTTCATCTGGATCAAAAAAAACGACCCAGTCATGAGTAGCTTTACTAATAGCAATATTTTTTTGAGTAGAAAAATCATCAAACGCTCGTTGATAGACCTTTACTTTTTCATGTTTTTTGGCAATAGCTAGGGTGTCATCTGTGCTGAAAGAGTCTACTATAATAATTTCATCAACAAACCAAAGACGCTCTAAAAAGGCTGGGAGCGCTTTCTCTTCATTGAGTGTAATGGCAACTGCAGAGATTTTAAGGTGGTTTTTCAATGGTATCTTGTTATTTGGGTAAAAATACTAATTTTACATCTATAAAAGGCAGCACCTTTCTAATGACATTAACACAAAAATACAGGTAAAGCCTCTTTCACAAGTAATTATTCACTCCATGCCTTTATGAAGCAAACGTAATTTCACATAACGTTCAAAAACTCCATAGGCATTAACTGCTGCAACGGTGAGGCCTGGAACGCCATCTTTGAAACCTCCTTTGATAAGGTACGATTTAAAAAAGCGGAAGATAGGCTTACACCAAAAATGCATCCAAGTAGCTCTTTTTCCTTTAGCGTACTGCTGTTTTGCCTGTAACCAGGCGTATTTTTCTTTTTTGGTAATGTAGCTGTGTAAATCTTTGTACGTGTAATGCAGCATTTTATTCTTTAACGTACCTACGGTGCCTTGACATCTTAGTTTTTCGTGCACATCTCCACTATAAGTCGCCCCTTCTCGTTTTACCAAGCGTAAAACATCATCGCTATGGCTGTATAAAAAGCGATTCATGTAAAAATGAGGAAAGTTTATTTTATACCCTCCGTGTTCCGTCTCTAGTAGCGTCTCTTTAATTTCCTTTTCTAAGGATTGCGTAACACGCTCATCTGCATCTATGAATAATACCCATTGGCTTGTGGCGTGTTTAAGTGCTTCATTTTTCTGACTGCTAAAATTATCAAAGGCACGCGATATTATCTTGGTTACATGAGGTGTTGCCAGTGCAACAGTAGCGTCTTCACTAAAAGAATCTATAAGGATTATTTCATCTGCAAATGCCACACTTTTAAGTGCGTCCTCTATATAACCCGCTTCATTGTACGTAGGGATAATAACGGTAAGTGAAGGTGTTTTTTCCATTCAACACAAAGGTAATAAAATTTGAGATTAGACCGCTTGGCTTTTAGATTATTCGCTTTTTTCAAACCTAAAGTAGGTGCGTTTTATTTTAGTAGCTGGTTAAAAAAAGAATTTTATGTTTCGTTCAAGAGCTCTTACTAGTGTGTTCTATTATTAGTATGCGTACACCCGTCTAAATCTGAGCACTTACATTTTAGAAGCAAACACAAAATCTAGTATATTTGCACTAATGAAAACATTGGATACTTCTATTATAATTAGCACATACAATAACACCAAGTGGTTAGAGAAAGTACTGTATGGTTATAATAACCAGACGTATAGGTTGTTTGAAATTATAATTGCAGATGATGGCTCTGGACCAGAAACCAAGGCCTTACTAGCACGGCTACAAGAAGAAGTGTTTTACCCTATTGTGCATGTCTGGCATGAAGACAATGGGTTTCAAAAATCTGAAATTCTTAACAAGGCAGTAATGCATTGTAGTACAATGTATACAATCATGAGTGATGGCGATTGTATTCCTAGAAAAGACTTTGTGGAACAGCATGTAAAGTTTCGTGAAGAAGGATATTTTTTATCTGGCGGCTACTTTATGTTGCCAATGGATATTTCAGAAAAGATCGCTAAAGAAGAGATATATACTGCGCGATGTTTTGATTTAAAATGGCTGAAAGATAACGGATTACAAACCTCTTTTAAAAACAGTAAGCTTACCGCTAAACCTGTTACAGCATCTATTTTAAATTTAATAACGCCTACCAATGCGAGTTGGAATGGCCATAATGCATCTGGTTGGACCAAAGATATTATTGCTGTTAATGGCCTTAATGAAGAAATGCAGTATGGAGGTCAAGATCGAGAGCTAGGAGAGCGCTTGTTTAATGCAGGTATTAAGAGTAAACAAATACGCTATAATGCTATCGTTGTTCACTTAGACCATCCTAGAGGTTATAAAAATGAAATTTCCATAAAGAAAAATCAATCCATACGCAGAGAAACACGAGAGCTGCAAAAAAAGTGGACCAGACATGGTATTTTAAAAGACACCTACACAAAAGCATCCGTTTCTATTATTTTAAGCACATATAATCAACCACTTTGGTTAGAAAAATCTTTGTGGGGCTACGAAAATCAAGATATTAAGGATTTTGAGATAGTCATTGCTGATGATGGTTCTACACAAGAAACCGCAGTTTTAATTAAGCAGTTTCAACAAGAGTCTACATTGCGTATCAAGCATGTTTGGCAGGAAGATGATGGGTTTCAAAAAACAAAAATTTTAAACAAAGCCATACAGGCCAGTGAAAGTGAATATCTTATTTTTAGTGATGGTGATTGTATTCCTAGAAAAGATTTTGTTTTTAAACATCTAAAGCACAGACGTTCTAAGCATTTTTTATCTGGTGGGTATTATAAACTGTCCAAAGAAATTAGTGATGCCATAACTAAAAAAAACATTGAAACTCAATCCTGTTTTGATGCAGACTGGTTGTTAGAAAACGGGCAGCCTAAAAATTTTAAAATAAACAAGCTTACTTCACACGGAACCAAAGAAGTAATGCTTAATACCTTTACCACAACCACTCCAACCTGGGATGGTAACAATGCCTCTGGTTGGCGTGAAGACATCCTTGCGGTTAATGGATTTGATTCTAGAATGCAATATGGAGGAGAGGACAGAGAGCTAGGAGAGCGATTGACTAATTATGGTGTGCAAGGTATTCAAATACGGTATAGCGCAGTTGCAGTTCACCTAGAGCACGCTCGAGGGTATGTTACTCAAGATATGATAGATAAAAATAAGACCATACGCGCTCACACTCGTAAGAATAATTTAGTATGGACTCCTTATGGTATAGAGCTAGTAGATAGCTTTACAGCTGTTAAGAGTGCTACTGAACAAGACACAAAAACACCCTAATATCTTTTAATTTTTTATAGCAGTGTGTTGTTTCTTAATTTTAAAGAGCAGCGTTTCTTAAGTGTTTTTGTAAAAAAGGGCCAAGTTTATTTATAATCATCTCTGGCGTTAGTTTGTGATATAAAGCGTTTGGATTTTTTTCAATTTTCCTTCGCTCTTCTTGTGTGAAAGTTTTAAATAAATCTGGTTGCTCTTCCAGTAAATGAATAGAATCGTGCGCAGTACCATCTTCAAAGCTACACCAGCTTTCTTTATTAATGTACGGCGAGTAAATAGTAAAGGTAGGTACGTGTAAGGCTTTTGTAATATGTACACTACCACCTTCATTAGAGACAAGTAAATCACAGGTGTTCATCAGGCAAATAAAGCCTCGTATAGAATCTTCATAGATATCTATGTTAATTTGTTCTTTGTTGGCACACATCTCGTAAATTTTAAGAGCCTCTCCTTTTTGATGTGGTGCATAGTTAAACAAAATAGTAGCCTGATAGGTAGTTGTTATAAAATCAATAAGTTCTACAATGTACGGGTAAGGCATAGATTTTTGGGGTGTGCTCCCCAGTACTCCAAGCATAATCACAGGTTTTTTTTGGTCTGAAATGCCAGCGTATTGTTTTTCTTGATCGGTTAAGAAAATCTTTGGTTCGAAGTCTGGATTAGGCAAATCAAATACTGAAGTAATCATATTAATTCTATCTTCAATAGCTTTTCCACATATTTTAGAACGACGGTCTAAAAAACTAATAGGGTGGGTGTAAAATGGAAGTTTTAATTTTTTATGGGCACGTTTTTGACCAATTCTGTAGGCTGCACTTGAGGTTAAACAAATAAGCCTGCTTTGTAGTTTAGAATAAGGGTCAAAAATAATATCATACTTTTCATGCTTAATACGACGCATCATCTTAAATAACTCCAGCGGTTTTTTTAAAACCTGTTCCTGCACCGAAATAATATGGTCTATGTTTGGATTATTTTCTAAAACACCAGTTGTGTAGTCATACACAAAATAGGTGACATAACTTTTTGGAAACACCTTTTTTATGTTATTTGCAATGACAGAGCTTATGAGCACATCACCAATTCGTTTATTTTGTATTACAAGAATTTGTTTGAGTTCCATTATCTTCGCAAAATACCTTTTTTTTAAACGTATCTAAAATTTATTAATGTCATTCACGCTTGTTGTACATCCTAATTTTGTAAGCTTAGAAACAGCTATTTCAAATCTGCTAGCAGATTTTGAACACACTGGAGTATACCTCACTAAAGGAGATCGTAATGTCATTAAAAAAGCGACATTGGACGGTGTGACCTTAACAATTAAAAAGTTTAAGACTCCTAATTTTTTTCAAGGCTTAGTGTATCAATATCTTAGAGAAAGCAAAGCCAAGCGTTCTTTTAAATACGCCACCCAACTTATTGGGGCAGGGATAAAGACTCCATTTCCGATTGCATATGCAGAGCGGTATAGCGGAGGTCTTAAAGAAAGTTATTATGTGAGTGAATACCTAGCTTATGATTTAGATTTTAGGGTATTAAATCATGCTCCAGGGTATCCAGATAGGGATGAAATTTTAACACAGTTTGCAGCATTTACCTTCCGGTTACACGAAAATAAGATCAATTTCTTAGACCATTCTCCAGGAAATACCTTGATTACTATTTCAGAAAATAACACCTATGATTTTTATTTAATAGATTTAAATAGAATGCGCTTTGAGTCCATGTCTCTTGAAAAGCGCATGCATAATTTTAGGCGCATGTGGTTGTCTAAAAAGATGATGCACATTATGGCGCCAGAATATGCAAGATTATATGGTGCATCTTCTTCTAAGGTTCATGCCCTTATGTTAGCCTATAGTAAAAAATTTCAAGGCAAAGCAAACAAAAGAAAAATTAGACGACGTAAACCAAGGGCTTAGTTTTTCTTTTAAGGTTAGAAAGTGCCATTTCCGTATTGGTTAGGGTGTCTTTTAAGATGTTCTATAAATCTCGACGCTTTAAAATTAAATAAGACCAGTATACAAAAAGTGTAGTCCATACTAAACATATTATAATAGAATGCCAAGGGACATCATAAGATTTGTCAAAACTCTCACCCACTTGACTGGCCAATGTTTGCACTGCGCCCAATCTTGTAAAAGGTTCTACAATTAAGTCTGACATGGCGTTAAGTGGTAATAAATTATATACGTTGTCAATAAGGTTGATATCTTTTTTGTTTTTTAGCCAGCTAAAAAATATATAAATCATTCCTTCAAAAACCTGCCATACTCCTAGAAACCCTAAGGCAAAAGCAGACCGTTTAATCCAGATCCCTAAAAACATACAAAAACTAAAAAAGGTGATCAGTTTTATGAAATAACCTACCATGTATTGCAAGTCACTAAAGATGATTCCTATTTCTGTAAAGTCACTAAATACCAACCCTAATGTCATTGATACGATAAAGAGAAATAGGCTAGATATGACAGAAAAAAGGACCACCGCTAAGAACTTTGAAGCAATAAACTCTTTTTTGCTTAAACCATCAATAAGATTTTGTTTTAGTGTATTGTAGCTGTATTCATTGGCAACAATCGAGACGATAACAATAGCAAAGAAAATTTTAAGCCATGATGCCATAAAGGCATTGAAGTGCCAGATAAAAGGAAAATTGAAAATACCTTGATCTGCAATTCTAAAATTTATTCCTGCAAAGTCAAATTCATAAGAGGCAATTAATGAAATACCTAGTATAAGCGAGCCGTAGACAAGGGTAATTACCTTAGCGGCTTTGTTGCGTTTTATTTTATCGAGTTCTATAGAAAGTAATCTAAGCATGTTGGTCTAGTTGTGTGTTGGTTCTGGTTTTTTGGTCAAGGCTAAGAATTTTTCTTCTAGACTTTCTTTACGTTTTACTAAATGAGATAGGGTGATTCCTTTTTCAAACAATAATGCGTTAAGTTTAGTTGCATCCATCTCTTCTTTTAGGTATGCTACTAAAAAAGCTCCTTCTTCTTTGATGCTTTCAAAAGAGGGACTTTCTTCGAGTATTATTTTTAGAGCTGGC
>JBLHII010000083.1:0-8033 GCA_047616265.1 Minisyncoccia bacterium | reverse complement strand
TTTAAAAACGTTGGAATTACCGTAATAGAAAAAACAAAGTCATTTGTATTGGGTGCTGGTAAAATAATCTTAGCCATTTCTATTATACTCTGGGTGTTGGCATCTTATGGTCCTGGAGATTTTAACAACGCAGCAGCCATTGTACACCAAGAAAATGCAGATTCTAACATCACAGTAGCAGCACTAGAAACCAAAATAGCATCGTATAAACTAGAACATAGTTATATTGGTCATGCAGGTAAATTTATTGAACCCGCCGTAAGGCCGTTGGGGTACGACTGGAAAATTGGTATTGCTTTGATAAGCTCTTTTGCCGCTAGAGAAGTATTTGTAGGTACCTTAGCTACTATTTATAGTGTTGGAAACGATGATGTTGAAACAATAAAAAATAGAATGGCCGCAGAAACCAATGTAAAAACAGGAAAACCCTTATTTAATTTTGCAAGCGGTGTTTCTCTATTGTTATTCTATGCCTTTGCTATGCAGTGTATGAGTACACTTGCTGTGGTAAAACGCGAAACCAACAGTTGGAAATGGCCCATGTGGCAATTAATAATAATGACCGCTATTGCTTATATCACTGCGCTAGGAGCATATCAATGGTTTAAATAATATATGATGCAACAACTATTTGTACTTTTTACATTTCTATTAGCAGCAGGTTATTTGGTTAACAAGTTTGTGTGGTCTCCTATTTCAGACAAAAAGAAAAAAGCGGTAGGCACGCTAGATGGAGGAAATACTAAATGTGGCAACGATAATTGTGGCTGTAACTAGTATTCTTGTACGGTACTAATTTTCTTCAACAACACGGCATTTTTTGGCTACTAGTAATTCGTACATGAATTCATTCTTGCCAGCTTTTGCGGGATAAGGCACTAATTCCATAGCAGTAAACACACAGTCTTTTTTGCTTGCTATATTGGTTTGCTTTCCTTTTTCAAAAACCACGACAACTTCTTTTGTTTCGTCTCCTGGCATAGATAATAGCACCCTAACTTTAGCCTTCCCCGCCCAGACACATGTTACTTCGCTTGGACATCTAGAATCTTCTAAAATTTCGGAAAACGTTATAGAAACACCTCCCCTAATAATGGTCTCTCCTAAGGGGATCTTAAAAACACCGTTTGGTCCTTTTTCCTCTTTTTGAGTCAAAGATTGACAAGAAACAATTGCGGTAATAACACTAAGAATAAGAAGGAGTTTTTTCATGATTGAGCTGGTTTAAGATGATGCGATTATCCCCTAAATAAAAAGAAGTCGTCTTTTAGATGTTCTATCTTTTCGTCTTTATTTGTAATAATATACGCCAAAGCAGCTTGAGTAAAACTGAGTCCTTTTTCGGTCAAAGATATAATATCATCTTTTATAGTAATCATATTATTAGCCAGAGCTAGGCCTAAAACTGTTTTTACTTTTACTTTTTGCCAATTAATATGCTCTTGTAAATGATTAATATGACGTTCTTCTATTTCTTGATGATTATTTAAGTGCAATAAAAAGGTAAGCAACGATACTTCTGTACGCTGTTGCTTTTGGCGATACATCACAGAAAGCAAGCCTTTATTTGGGGCAAAAAAATAGACCATTAAAAATACGAGGCCAAGCACTGTGGTAATAGACCCCGCAATTGAAGCATCTAGCCAATGCGCGAGCCAATATCCACTAATAGCTGCAAAAACTCCAAAGCACACAGACAACCAAAGCATTTTTTTAAGGTCTGCTGTTAGTAAATATGCGGCGGCGGCGGGAGCAATCATGAGTGCAACAACCAATATAGCGCCTACAGCATCAAAGGCTCCCACAACAGTAACAGAAGAAACAGACATTAAACCATAATGCATAATAGCAGGGGAAAAACCAAGGGCCGAAGATAACCCAACATCAAAGGTGCTCACTTTTAATTCTTTAAAAAACAAAAATAACAATAGGAGCGTAGTACATAAGATAGCCCCCATGATCCATGCTGCTTTTGGTCCTATATCCAAGCCTACTACTAACAATCTATCAAAAGGAGCAAAAGCCAATTCGCCCAGCAACACAGCGTCTATATCAAGATGAATGTCATTTGCGTTTTTAGCGATTAACAAAACCCCAATACTAAAGAGAGCTGGAAAGACAAGCCCTATGGCGGTGTCTTCTTTTACAAGACCTGTTTTTTGAATGCGTTCCACCAGTACTACAGTAATAATTCCAGTAAACGCGGCCAATATAATTAACAAAGGAGAATTTAAATTTTGTGTAATAAAAAAACCTAACACAATTCCTGGTAAAATAGAATGGCTTATCGCGTCACTAATCAATGCCATTTTGCGAAGCACCAAAAACACGCCAGGAATTGCACAAGCAATAGCAACTAAGGCGGCAATAAGCTGTATTTCTATTTGTGGATTAGTCATGTTGCGTTACTTGATTAAAAAGGTTTTGTGCCTCAGCAAAGCCTTTTGATGTGAGTGACCACTTTTGTTTGTTTAGCAATATCCATTCATTTTCTTCCATTTTACGTAATGACTTTTGAGTAAAACCCTGGAAGTTATTTAATATTTTTACCGTATGTGGATGCTCCATGTTTTCATGCGTTTGCGCAATACCATACATAAATTGTAATGTTTTCTTAAGTTTTAAGTCCCGCCTATTTTTAATGAGTCTTATTTGTTTGAATAATAACCCTCTTCCAGGAGAAAAGACAAAAGAAATCACCACAAAAAAGCTAGCCACTAAAACAATAACAGGACCTGTAGAAAGATTGTTTTGACTGGCACTAATCGCGGTTCCAAATACGCCAGAAAAAGCACCAATTATAGCTGCAAGAAACACCATAACCGCCAAACTGTTAGTCCACTGTCTTGCAGCAGCAGCAGGGGCTAATAGCATTGCACTCATCAATACCACACCTACGGTTTGTAGTCCAATAACAATAGCCAGCACGATAAAAAAGGTAATTAAAATATCTATAAATTTCGTGTTAAACCCCAAGGTGTTTGTGTAATCTGCGTCAAAAAGTAGTAGTTTAAACTCCTTCCAAAATAACAAAACAACAGCCAATGCAATAGCCGTCACGATAACCATAAGCAAAACGTCGCTTTCTATTAATGTTGCAGCTTGACCAAATAAATATTTATCTAAACCTGCTTGGTTGGCATTGGGTTGTTTTTGTATATAAGTGAGTAGCAACATCCCAAAACCGAAGAAAAGAGATAAAATTAAGCCCAAAGCCGTGTCACTCTTTAAGTGGGTTTTATGAATCATTCCACGGATCCAAAAGGCGCCTATCAAACCACTTACCAGCGCACCAAGCAGTAATATATTGGTGTCTTTGGCACCCGTTATTAAAAACGCAATGGCAATTCCCGGCAAAGCTGCATGAGAGATGGCATCTCCCAACAAACTTTGCTTTCGCAATACCGCAAAACTTCCTAACATCCCACAAACAGCACCCAATACCGCAGTCCCTAAGGTGATAGTACGCAGGGTATAGTCTGTAAATAGCAGGTTAAAATACTCGGTAATGCTCATTGTAATTTATTTATTTACAGCAACTTTATAGTTAATGCCGTAGGTCTTCGTCAAATTATCATCGTTAAAAATATCTTTTACAGGACCCGTGGCTATTTTCTTTACGTTTAAAAATGTAACCCAGTCAAAATATTCTGAAACAGTTTGTAAATCATGGTGAACTACCACAACGGTTTTCCCGGCTTTGCGTAGCTCTTTTAAGATGTTTATAATAGCAATCTCGGTAGAAGCATCTACCCCTTGAAAGGGTTCGTCCATAAAGTAAATAGAAGCCTTTTGCACCAAGGCTCTAGCCAAAAAAATACGTTGTTGTTGTCCTCCACTTAATTGGCTAATTTGTCTGTTTTTAAAAGACAGCATGTCTACTTTTTCAAGCGCTTCTAAAGCGGCTTTTTTTTCTTTTTTTCCAGGTCTTTTAATCCACCCCAAACTTCCATATGTGCCCATCATCACAACGTCTAGCGCGGTTGTTGGAAAATCCCAATCTACACTTCCTTTTTGAGGAACGTAGGCTACTAATTTTCTTTGTTTTTTATAGGGTTTCCCATAAATAGAGACACTGCCTGCAATGGGGTCTATAATGCCTAAAACGGCTTTAATAAGGGTAGATTTACCAGCACCATTAGGGCCTACAATAGCCATTAAAACCCCTTCAGGAATCACTAAGTCTATATCCCACAATACGGGTTTATAGTTATAAGCTACCGTTAGATCATCTACTTGTATCGCTATTTTTTGTGACATGTCTTTTTATTGTAAAGCGTTAACTATGGTGTTTACATTGTACAGAAACATTCCTACATAAGTTCCCTCTAAAGAGCCTGAGTCTCCTAGCGCGTCACTATACAAGGAGCCTCCAATAGTAACTTCGTGATTTTTTGAAAGTACTGCAGCCTGCAGCGCCTCAATGGTTCTTCTTGGTACAGAGCTCTCTATAAAAATAGCTTTTACATTGTTTTCAATAATAAAATTAGAAAGTTTTTGAACATCTTGAACTCCCGCCTCAGTGGCGGTAGATAACCCTTGAAGACCTACAACTTTAAATCCATACGTTTTTCCAAAATAATTAAACGCATCGTGCGCTGTAACCAAAATTCTTTTCTCTTCTGGAAGTTTGGCAATCGTGTTTTTGATCGTACTTTCTAACAGGTCTAATTTTTTCTGAAATAGCAGGTTATTTGCGGCAAAATTAGATGCATTTTTAGGGTCTTTCTCAGACAACACACGAGTTACTTTATCTGAAAACTGTTTAAAGTACTGAATGTTAAACCACACATGTGGATCGTAATTTGAAGCAAAATAATCTGAACCAATAAGGGTTTCTTTAGCTAAAGATTCTCCCAGTGCAATGGTCGTTTTATTTGCTTTCATTTTCTCGAAAACTTCCACCAACTTACCCTCCAAGTGTAGGCCGTTATAAAATATAACGTCTGCTGTAAAGAGTTTTGTAACATCTCCTTCACTCGCCTTATATAAATGTGGATCTACTCCAGCTCCCATTAAGCCGTCTATCTCAATTAAGTCTCCACCTATATTTTTAACTAAATCTGTGAGCATGGAGGTGCTTACGACTACGCGAAGTTTTCCAGAAGACTCTGGGTTATTCCTGCAACCAAAAAGGGTTACCAATAGCAAGCATATGACGCTTTTTCTCATTATTTTTTATTTAAATATTCTATAACTAAACCCGGCGCTTACTAGTAAATCTTGTCCTTTGGTGATACTAGCCCCTAGTGTTGCGTCTAGCTGCAAATTGGGTAAAAGCAGGTACGTAAGACCTGTATCCCAAAAATGGTTAGCGCGATTATTTTCTGGCAAATCACCATAAAGCTCTGCATAAAAACCGAGGGTTTTAGTAACACTATAGCCATAAGCGAAGGTATATATGTATGCAGCTCCTGAATGGTCTGCTTCCCATTGAGCTCCAAGATTATATGCAATACTTGATCTGTCTGTCAAGGTGTGGTCAAAAGCGAATCTAAAATCAACACTTGTAGTCTCTGGCTTATAATCTTTACTTGCTGTAATCGGTAAAAAAAGATGCCCTATAAAGCCAATGGTAGGCATCCATCCTTTTTCTTTAATAATGTTTATTTTCACTCCAGCTAACAATGGAGACATCCCACTAGTTACATTGTCTAATCGTTGTCCGCCCAAAGTATTGCTTCCTTCATCAAAATTCCACCCTAATCTAAGCTCCAAATTTTCTAAAACACCATACCTAAGTAATGTTGTATTATACGTGAAGACTTCTTGTTGAATGTTGTTTTCTTCAAAGGAAGTGTATGCGGATCCCGTTTCTATCTGTAAGGCGCCTTTAGGCACTGTGCTAGGTGCCTCAGTAGCATCTGGCCTGTCTGTAATTAGTTCTGGATTTGCTTCCTGAGACCACACAGGAAAACAAATCATTACGCATAAGATGTATTTGATTATTTTCATTTCTTCTTAGTCTTAATTTAGTGATTACTGTGTTTGTACATACAGGTTTTCTGCAATCTTTTTAGAAATAAAAAAATTTTCTCTCCCTACTTCAATGACCATAGAGCCATCAAAAAACTCTTTCCCTAAGACATTGATTTTAGTGCCAATGCTTATTTTCTTTTTATCTAGATATTGCAAATACTCTGGACTTGATTCTTTAACGCCTACACAAACGCCAAACTGCGATTTCTTTAATTGAGAAAGCAACTTCTTTTCTGTTTTTATAAAGTTTCCGTGTTCATCTGGAATAGGATCTCCGTGTGGATCAAAGGCAGGGTTTCCTAAAAAGGTGTCTAGTCTTTTAATAAGTTCTGCAGAGTGAATATGCTCCAACTGTTCGGCAATTTCATGTACCTCGTCCCAATGAAATTTTAATTTATCTACCAAGAAAACTTCCCACAATCGGTGCTTCCTGATAATTGTAGTAGCTGCTTTTCTGCCTTCTTGAGTGAGCTGTGCACCTTTATATTTTACATAAGAGAGCACTTTTTTGTCGGCTAACTTTTGGACCATATCTGTTGTGGAAGAGGCCTTAGTCTCCATCCTATCTGCAATGGCATTGGTGCTTACAGCGCCTGTTTTTTTTTGTTGTAGGTGAAAAATAGCCTTGATATAATTTTCTTCTGCTAATGAATACATAAGGCAAAGGTAAAATTATTTTTTTAATACACCACAAATAATTTTTAGCCTAGACTAAAATATATGTCAATTGCGTTACCTAGTAAAAAAGGGGGTATTAAAACCCGCGTTCTTTTTGAAGGCTCTCGTAAGATTCTTGGACATTTCTAAACTTTTCTTCAGCGCCTTTCTTGTAGGCTTCATCCATATCGATTAGTTTGTCTGGATGGTACTTTTTGGCCATAGTTCTATACGCCTTTTTAATTTCAGCAACAGTAGCAGTTTTATCAATCTCTAATATTTTATAAGCCCTATCTGGGTTCTTAAAAAACATAGCCTTGATGCTATGGAAATCTGCAGACTGTATAGAGAGGTACCCTGAGATTTGTTGAATGACATCTAGCTCACTAGTCGTTACCGTTCCATCTGCATTGGCAATGCTAAATAAGAAATGCAAAATTTGTAATCTAGATTCATACCGTGTTTTTGAGCGAAGAAGGCTTGCAATACCTTGAGAAGACATGTCGCTTTTTTTAATAACATCATTAAACACCTTAAAGGTTGCATTTGCTCTTTCTTTACCATAAGCTTGAACAAAATACTGGCGCACAAAATCTAACTCACTCTGGCTTACTTTACCGTCTGCTTTAATAACAAATGACGCCAAGGATAAAAGGTTTATTTCAAAGTCTGCGGGATTAACCGTTTTTCCGCGCTGTTGATCAAACAGGCCTCTAAAGACATCTCGTTGTCCTGCTCCTTTTCTTTTTTTTCCATTCATTTGATCAATGAAGCTTCCTAGAAAATAGCCTGCAATGGCTCCTGGAAATCTGTAAATACTATACCCAACAATGGCTCCAAAAATACTAAACATATATATCGATTATGATGCAAATATAAGTAAAGGAATACGCTAAATTGTTACATTAAGTAGATTTGAATTTCAAGATACCGCATGAGGTTTTGCGAAGTTTTAACAAACTTATTTAGTATCTTTGTGTACTGATTAAAAATTTAAATTTTATATAATATGTACCCACCAGAATTAATAAAACCTATGCGTGAAGATCTAACGTCTATTGGGTTTACAGAATTACATACAGAACAAGATGTAGCAGGAGCATTAAGCAAAGAAGGAACAACCTTAGTGGTTGTGAATTCCGTTTGTGGTTGTGCGGCTGCCAATGCACGCCCAGGGGCTCGCATGTCTTTAAAAAATGACAACACACCCGATCATTTAGTGACAGTCTTTGCAGGTGTTGATCGTGATGCAGTAGACGCTGCACGTGCACAAATGGTTCCCTTTCCGCCAAGTTCTCCTGCTATGGCTTTGTTCAAAAATGGAGAATTAGTTCACATGCTAGAACGCCATCACATTGAAGGACGCGCTGCAGATATAATTGCAGAAAACCTTAAAG
>JBLHII010000082.1:0-8306 GCA_047616265.1 Minisyncoccia bacterium | reverse complement strand
ATTGGGTACCAAACAGGAACGATTAGAAATAGCCGTATAGATAATAACGGTAATCGAAACCCATCTGGTAATTACTACCAAAGAATGCCTAGTTATTTTTTGCGTGATGCAAGTCCTTCTCCTTACCAGTACCAACAAGCGTATTTGGCAAGAGAAGAATTTATTAACGATGGACAAATTCCTTGGAATACTTTATATGGTGCAAACGTAGACTCACAAGGTAATGCCCTAAGAGCATCTTATATTTTACAAGATGATGTAAGTAAAGACACTCAAGTGCAGTTTAGCTCTATTCTTTTCTCTGAATTGACAAGTAACATTACACTTAATGCTGCCTTGAATTACCGGAGTTTAAAAAGTGAAAATTACGCAGAAGTTCGTGATTTGCTTGGAAGTAATGGATATCTGGATATTGATTCTTTTGCCGCTTCAGAGTCTGGAGATGGTTCTGGAGATCTGCAAGCTAACATTGCTCAGAGTGATGTACGCAACCCAAACCGTATTGTAGGCGAAGGAGATCGGTACAAATATAATTTTGATGTGAACGCAGATGTAATGTCTGGGTTTGCCCAAGCTCAATTTAAGTATAGTAAGGTAGATTTTTACCTAGCCGCTAGCATGGGAGCCACCAATTACCAGCGTAATGGGTTGTATGAAAACGGAAACTATCAAGGAGGAAATAATTCTTATGGTAAAAGCGAAGCCTTAAATTTTAATACCCTAGGTTTTAAAGGAGGTGCCGTATATAAAATAACAGGACGTCATTTACTTGACATTAATGCTGGGTACCTTACCAAGGCGCCAAGCATACGAAACTCTTTTAGTAACTCTCGTCAAAACAACAATGTTGTAGAAGGCTTAGTAGAAGAGAAAATTCAAAATTTAGATGTAAGTTACATTTTCCGTTCCCCTATCTTAAAAGCGAGATTTACTGGATTTTACAATGCCATGCAAGACCAAACAGATATTAACTTCTTTTTTACCGAGTCTATACAGAGTGCTGATGGCGGAGGAACCTTTGTTCAAGAAGTTCTTACAGGTATTGAGACAACAAGAGCAGGAGTAGAAGTAGGTATTGAAGCACAAATAACACCAACCATAAAGCTTAAAGGGGCTGCGTCAATGGCGCAATACATATATACTAATAATCCAAATCAATACTTTACCAGTGATGATTTTGAAGGGCCAAAGCGTCTTGGAGATGGTACAACGAAACTAGAAAACCTGCACATTGCTGGGGGTCCAGAAAATGCGTTTCAGGTAGGGTTTGAATATCGTGATCCAAACTTTTGGTGGTTTGGAGTTACGTCAAACTATTTCTCAAATGCATACATTGATGTAAGTAGCTTGCGCAGAAACGACAACTTCGCAACAGATACAGATAACATAGGCTTTAATGATTATGATGAATCTATAGCTAGAGAATTATTACAACAAGAACAGTTTGATGATTATACCTTAGTAAATGTTGTTGGAGGAAAGTCATGGAGAGTTAATGATTATTATGTTGGTTTCTTTGCGACGATTAATAACGTATTTGACCAACGGTATAGAACAGGTGGTTTTGAAGACTCTAGAGTTGCAGATTATCGTAGCATGGTTGAAGAATCAACTAGAGACACACCCGTATTTGGGAATCGCTATTTCTTCGGAAACGGAACCACCTATTATTTAAACCTTTACGTTAGATTTTAATTAAAAAATTATAAATACACTACAGATGAAAAATGTCAATTTATACAAACTAGTAATGCTGTTGATGGTAACAGCGGGGATGGTATCGTGTGTTCAGGATGATGATTTTGAAACACCTAATACTACCGTAATGGCTCCAAATCTAGAAGGAGATGTGTTAACCATAATGGGCATTAATAGTGCCTTTGAGCAACAAGTAGCTGCAGCAGCAGATGATCTTGGTGTAGTACCAGGAGATTTCAACTACGAAGATGTCCTTTTAGCATTAAGAGGGAGCGAAAAGTTAACCTTTGAGACAGATTTAATTACGTATGTAGAGGGATATGTAATCTCTAATGATCAAGCAGGTAATTTCTTTGAGGAAATGATTTTACAAAATGCGCCATCTAACCCAGTAAGAGGGGTCAAAGTTTTAATAGATGTAAACCCTTTATTTATTACCTACGAAGTAGGTAGAAAAGTATATGTTCGTCTTGACGGATTAACAGCGGGCTATGATGCGGGTGTATTTACTTTAGGAATATTAGACTTGAACGATTTAGGTAAAATTGGAGAGTCTCAAATGCTAGACTATGTCATTAGAGACGCAGTTGTGGAAGTAATGGTAGCAAAACCAATGTTGTTTTCAGAGTTTACAGTCGCTAATACTAATTTGTTAGTGGAGTTAGTAGACGCACAGTTTAACCGTAACGAGGTCTTAGGGGATGATCGCAAAACATATGCTGGTGAACCAGAAGACGAATTTGATGGAGAACGTTTGTTAGAAAGCTGTGAAGAAGGTGGGAGTGTTGTTTTTAGCACAAGTACCTTTGCAGATTTCAAATCTTTTTTATTACCGCAAGGAAGAGGTTCTATGAAAGGAATCTTAACTATGAATTATTTCGGGGATGCTTTTAATATGGTTATAAATGACCCTTCTGATATTGCTTTTGACAATGAAAACAGATGTGACCCAGAAACATTTAACTGTGATGGCCCTAGTGGTGGCGGAACAGAATTCTACAGTGAAAACTTTGAAGGATTTGACGCTATTGAAGATTATGTAAATGCAGGCTGGACAAATGTAAATGTAAGTGGAGGAAATAAAGTTTGGGAGATTGGAAACTTCGACAATAGTAACTATGCTCAAGTATCTGGATTTAATTCTGGAGAAGAAGTTATTGATACTTGGTTGGTAACCCCAGTAATTGACATGGACGCTACTACAGAAGAGGAATTGACCTTTAATATACAGGCATCATTTGACAATGGTACGATATTAAGCGTATTGGTTTCAACTGACTATACAGGAGACGTTACAACTTCTACTTGGAATTTATTAGATGCAACCGTTCCAACAGGACCAGAAGGTGGTTTTGGAGACTTTACTTCATCAGGACCAGTTAATATTTCTTGCGTTGATGGAATGGCTCACATTGCTTTTAGATACCAAGGATCAGATCCAACAGCTACAACACGCTACCATATAGATGATATCGTGATAACAGGAAACTAAAATCTTTTTTAGATATTAAAAACACCGCTGCATCTGTAGCGGTGTTTTTGGTTATAGGCTCTTTTTAATTGGACAGAACTCTTAAGTTTTTAATACCAGAGGCTGGCACCTTTGTTTTTTAAACTAAAAAATGCTTCGGGATGTAAATAGTTATTTTAATTGCATATCGCGAAGTGTATAAAAAGTGACAGCTCTTTTCTTGTTGCAAGTCTTTGTAAGAAGAGGCTGTAGTTTACGTACAAAGAAAAATTGCTGCTTCAGTGGTATAGCAAAATGTTCTTATCATAAGAATCGATGAATTGATTACTCGTGTAGGCCACACAGCAGGATAGTTTGTGTAAGTTTAGTTAGATAAGCTGCTCAGTCATTTTAATACGCTTAGGTTCATACAAACACAGCCACATGTTATAAATTATACTGTAGGCAAACAAAATGTATTAGCAGCTTGTTAAAGCATAAAAGGGGCTTGTTTTATTTTGGGCACTGCAATTAAACGCCGGTTGTTTTTTTGCAGATGATGGGTCATAAAAAACCCTCATAAAAACAGATTGTTGCTTTTATGAGGGTCTACTAGCTTTTGTTAGTTAAGCTATTAAAGAGGATGTGAACTTACCTTTTTACAATGGTAAACTCAGACCTTCTGTTTACTTGATGTTCTGCTTCAGTACAGTTGTCTGCACAAGAAACTTTTGGTTGTGTTTCACCGTACCCTTTTCCACTAATTCTTTTCGCATTAACCCCTTTTGAGATAATGTATTGAACCGTAGACTGTGCACGACGTTCAGATAAAGTAAGGTTGTATGCATCTGTAGCTCTACTATCTGTATGAGATCCTACGGCAATTACCATGTCTGGATATTTGTTCATAATAGAAACTACTTTATCCAATTCAAATGCAGCTTGAGCCTTGATGTTTGATTTGTCAAGATCAAACAAAATAGTATTTAACACAATTTCATCTTCAACAATAATCTCTTCGATAGGCTTTAAAGCTATGATTGCTGAAACCTTCTCGTCATTAGCAGCAGCTACTTTAGTTGCGCTGCTTTCAAAGTCAGTTAATACAGCTTGTACTTCGTGTTCTTGATCACAGGCTGCTTTAAAAGAAACCATCCCATTTGCATTAGAAGTTTTTGTACTTAGCCTGTTGCCCTTTGTATCATATAAATCTACACGTGCTCCGGGGATTGCAGCATTTGAATTTTCATTCATTACTTGAACAGCAATAGTAACCTCGCAAGGAATTTCTACTGCTTTTACCATATAAATATCATCACTCCCTAAACCGCCTTCTCTGTTTGAAGACACATACCCTTCTTCTGTAGTTGGGTTGTATTTGTAAGCAAAATCATCTGCAGGGCTATTTACACCGTTTCCTAAATTGTTAACAGCACCAAAACCATCACCTTTAGCCTCTGCATAAAATACATCCAGTCCACCAATACCTAAGTGACCATTACTAGAGAAATATAAGGTGCCGTTACTATCCATATATGGGAATAATTCTTTTCCTTCAGTATTGATGTTATCTCCCAATATTTTTGGAATTCCTAATGATCCATCTGCGCTTATTGCAACCATATAGATATCAGAACCTCCTTTACCACCGGGCATATCACTTACAAAATACAAGGTCTTTCCATCTGGACTTAGTGCTGGGTGCCCTGTAGAGTATTCGTTGTTGTTAAATGCTGCAGAGATTACTCCAGACCATCCCTTACCATCAATTTTTTCTGCGTAGTAAAGGTTAATTTGGTTGATGCCATTTGCACTTTTATCATAACCTCCTTCAAAGAAATCATTACGGTCAAAGTACATGCGGTTCCCATCTGCGCTAAGTACCGCATTGGATTCGTGATATTTTGTATTTACATCACCGGTAAGTAATTCTGCATTTTTTATTGTTCCACCCACATTAGTTGCCTTGTAAATGTCTAGATATGGTTCTTCATTCCATTGGTATTTTTTACGAGAGGTATTTCTTCCCGAAGCAAAATAAAAATCTTTACCATATACAATACCACCAAAATCTGCATATTCACTATTAAGACCTTCCATGTTTGTAGCGGTATAACGCGCCATATCATCCATGATCTTTGGAATATAATTAGGGTTTTTCATAAATTCTATTACACGGGTGTCATTTGGTTTTGATGCCGCAAAGTTCTTCATCCATGTATTATAGTCGCTAAATTTTCCATTTGCCTTCAGCGATTGCGCATAATTATAAATGGCCTCTGGATTTGCATCCTTAGACTTTGCAACTCTTTTGTAGTAGGTCTCCGCTTTTTTGGTATCATTAATGAAATAGTAGCAATTCGCTAACCTTTCAAAAACATATAAATCAGCATTCCCTTTTTTGAGAACTTTTTCATATGCTGTCGCGGCATCTGTATATGCTAATCTATCATATAGCTTATCTGCCTTTTTAGTTTTACTATTTTGAGCCGAAACAATTGTTGTAGTAACAGCGATAAGTAGAAGTATGGTATATATTTTTTTCATTTTCAATGAAATTAAATGTTGTTAATTAGAAATATCTTGGTGAACGTAATGTACGCTTGTTAGTAAATAGATCAAACGTTAGAATAATTTCGTGTGATGAAGGTGCTACTAGATTGATATCTGAAGTAACTGCATCATAGGCATATCCAATTCTTAGCTCTGGAAGGACTTGAAAGCCAACAAGACCACTAAATGAGTCGTCTACTCTGTAAGAGACTCCTAATTCAAATTTTTCAAAAAACAACGCATTCATATTTGCATCGAAAGAAACTGGAGCTCCAAAAGCAGATTTTACGAGCACAGATGGTTTTAGTTTTAGGTCTTCTGTAACCTGAAATACATACCCTGCAGTACCAAAGAAGTGATTCACCTCTGATCCAATTTGTGTTCCGTTAGCATCAAGGTGTACAGAATTTAACATGTTAGGCACCGATACACCGATATAAAACGTATCTGCATATAAAAAAGCACCCGCTCCAATATTTGGATATACACTGCTAATGTCTTGATTAAAGAAAGGATCATTTGGATCTTGTAGTTCTAAGTCAGCTAGACCCACATCATGAAAAGTAGCTCCCGCTTTAAGCCCTAGCGCTAGCTTTGTGGTTGGACTTAGTTGTAGGGTATATGAAAAATCTGCAAACACGTTGGTCTCCTTTACAGGGCCAAGTTCATCTTTTACTGCAGATAAACCCAGCCCTACTTTGTCATTTAATGGACCATGTCCAGAAAACGTAATGGTGGTAGGTGCTCCGTCTAAAGCCGCCCATTGGGTTCTGTATAGCGAGGTAAAGGAAATGCTCTCTTTAGATCCTGCATAGGCAGGATTTACAACATTCATGTTATACATGAACTGGGTGTATTGAGGGTCTTGCTGCGCATTTGCCTCTTTGGAACAAAGTAAAACACATAAAAGCATTAATGGTATTGATAGTATTTTTTTCATTTCTGTGGTGTTTATTTTATTTTGATTGCATAAAGGATGATAACACTCTAGAGGTTAAAAGCTCGATACAAGTTCATCTTTATATAGTATTAGTTTTTCTCTCTATTGATGTATACCCAGCCAGTATAGCTTGATCCAAATACAGGGTCCTCTCCATTTAAGCCTAAAACATAGTAATAGGTTCCTGTCGGTAATTCTTCTCCGTCGGTGGTTTGGCCACCCCACTGGTTTGAGTAATTTACAAACTCGTACACAGTGGTACCATTTCTATTAAATATCTGGAAAGAATTAATTCCTGTTCTATTGTTAAGGAAACTAAGATCTAGCACATCATTTAGGCCATCCCCGTTTGGAGAGATACCTTTAGAAATAACACAGTTTTCATTATCTGTATATAGTGATACATTCACAACAGCAGTTCCCATACATCCATCACTATTTGTAACTACCACACTATATTCCTGTGTTGAAGAATCATTTTGAGACAAGATGATCACTAAAGTGTTTTCACCCTGGTCAGGGATTGGTGTTCCATTTTCAAACCATTGGTATGTTACACCAGCATCACTAGAGTTTGCTGTAATAATAGTTTCAAAATCTGGACACACATCAAAGTCTTCATTAAGTGTTACCACTACGGGGTCTGAAATAACTACAACAATATCATCTGTAACAACACAGCCATCAACGGTAGTGATTTCAAGAGAGTAGGTTCCACTTTGGTCTATAAATATAGAAGTGCCTGTGTCACCTGTACTCCATAAAAAACTAGCTCCAGTTGTGTTTCCAGAAATATTTGGAACAATTTCAAAATCTTCACTATCACAAAGGGTAACATCTTCTCCTAAATCTAGATCTGGAACTGGCTTCACCACTACATCTATACTCACTGTAGTTTCACTACATGGTGGGATCGTAATTGTTACGGTATAGGTGCCAGATTCTAAAGGAGTAAATATAGCATCCATTGACACTACGGTGCCACCAGCATTTTTCCACTCATAACTCACAGAGTTAAGATCTATACCACTATTTGTTGGCGTAGCATCTATGGCAGCTGCACCTTCATTAGCACACACATCTAATTGTGTTGGCAAATTGGTTGTAATTACTATAGGTAGCTCAACAATCAAATCAAAGGATGTTGTAGTGAAACAATCATCTTGATTTAAACGCTGAACCCTTGTGAAAATAGTTTCAGGGTTTGCAGTATTTTGATACGCAGCAGCTGTTGCGATTGGGGCATCTCCCAAGTCTGCATCTTCTTGTGATATATGGAATGTAATCTCAAAATCTGCTGGGTTTTGACCATCTAATATTTCAGCAATTTGTGAAGAAAGATCAAAGGTTGCAATAGCACTACCTGGTGTGTCCTCACAAGAGAACATGTCCATAGGCGCATCTATAGTAGGTGTGGTACCTTCTGCACGAATTCTAATATCATCTATTGCAAGGTCATTTCCGCAGGCACCAAAAATATCATTGATAAGAACAATTTGTATCGCTGTGCTTGCCCCAGAATTAAATTCAAGAGAATATCTAATCCAGTTTGGATTTGCACCATTTGGCACATTACCAGTGGTACTTGTTGCAATAATTGTTCCTGCTGCATCCTCAATTTGATAAATAAGTCTTGAGTCTGTACCTGTTCCTGGGCAGATACCA
>JBLHII010000081.1:0-8312 GCA_047616265.1 Minisyncoccia bacterium | reverse complement strand
GATTTAAATAACGCCATTGTATATGTAGATAAGGAGTTGTCTGAAAAGACGATGGAGAAACTTCGCCATGCGTTTGGCAAAGACACTATTTCGGTAAAACCCAATGGTATTTTAGACAATCTTACCTTGCATCATCCGAATGAAGCTGCACGTCATAAATTACTAGATGTTATTGGAGATTTAGCCCTCGTAGGAACCCGCATTCGTGGTAAGGTAATCGCAAACAAGCCAGGACACTTTGTAAATACTCAGTTTGCTAAAAAGCTTTCGAAAATTATTAAAAACGAAAAACGAAATAATATTCCTAAGATTGATATTACAGCAACCCCTGTTAAGGATGTGAATGCTATCATGGAAATGTTACCACACCGTCCGCCATTTTTATTGGTAGATAAGATTATGGAGTTGAGTAGCACGCACGTTATTGGCCTTAAAAATGTCACCATGAATGAGCCCTTTTTTGTGGGGCATTTTCCAGGAACACCCGTTATGCCAGGTGTGTTAATCGTGGAAGCTATGGCCCAAACGGGTGGAATATTGGCGTTGAGTACGGTTCCAGATCCAGAAAATTATTTGACTTTTTTTATGAAAATAGACAATGCTAAATTTAAAAGACAAGTCAATCCAGGCGATACCCTCATATTTAAACTGGAACTTATTACACCTATACGAAGAGGTATTGTGCACATGCAGGGAACTGCATACGCCAACAACAAATTAGTAACGGAAGCCGAATTAATGGCTCAGATTGTTAAAACAAAAAAATAATTAAATGAATCAACCATTAGCTTACGTACATCCTGGCGCAAAAATCGCTAAAAATGTAGTTATAGAACCATTTACAACCATCCACAATAATGTCATTATTGGTGAGGGAACATGGATTGGTTCCAACGTTACCATCATGGAAGGTGCCCGCATTGGAAAAAACTGTAATATTTTTCCTGGGGCTGTAATTTCTGCAGTACCTCAAGACTTAAAGTTTCAGGATGAAGAGACTACCGTAGAGATTGGTAATAATGTAACCATTCGTGAATATGTAACGGTAAACAGAGGTACTGTAGATAGAGGTAAAACGGTTATTGGTGATAACTGCTTAATTATGGCATATTGCCATATTGCACATGACTGTATTGTTGGAAACAATTGTATTTTTTCAAACAATAGCACCCTGGCTGGTCACTGTACCGTTGGGGATTATGTAATTCTTGCAGGAATGACAGCGGTTCATCAGTTTTGTATGATAGGCAACCACGCATTTGTAACAGGAGGATCCTTAGTGCGTAAAGATGTACCTCCTTTCGTAAAAGCTGCAAGAGAGCCTTTATCTTATGTAGGTATCAACTCTATTGGATTACGTAGAAGAGGGTTTACTCCAGAGAAAATTAAAGAGATACAAGAAATATACAGACTTTTGTTTCAAAGAAATCACAACACATCTCAAGCATCTTCTATCATTGAGGCTGAAATGGAGGCGACACCAGAACGAGACGAAATTTTACAATTTATCAAGAATGCTAAAAGAGGTATCATGAAAGGATACTTAAGCAATAATTAATACTGAAACATTAAATATAAATAGAATGGTGAGTGCTAGACATTCATTGCTCGGAACAAACAATAATAGAAATGGCAAGTACATCAGATATTAGAAACGGTTTATGTATCAAATACAATCATGATATTTTTAAGGTTATAGAATTCTTACACGTAAAGCCAGGAAAAGGACCTGCATTTGTAAGAACTAAATTAAAAAGTGTTACCAATGGCAAGGTTATAGATAATACTTTTTCTGCAGGACATAAACTAGAAGATGTGCGTGTTGAGACTCATAAATTTCAATACCTGTATAATGATGGGGATTTTTATCATTTCATGAATCAAGAAGACTATACACAAATTCAACTTGTAGAAGCTGTGCTAGACAAGCCAGAACTTATGAAAGAAGGAGAAATAGTAACAGTAATTATAAACACAGAAGACAATTCGCCTTTATCTGTAGACTTACCAGCTAGTGTTATTTTAGAGGTAACCGCTACAGAGCCTGGTATGAAAGGAAATACAGCAACCAATGCAACAAAGCCTGCCACCGTTGAAACTGGAGCTACCGTAAATGTTCCCTTGTTTATAAATGAAGGAGATAAAATTAAAGTAGATACAGAAAAAGGAGCGTATAAAGAGCGCGTTAAAGAATAGAAATATTTTTGTTATAATTTAAATCTCAACCTATGTAACAATACGTTGGGATTTTTTATATTTGAAAATTGATTTAAACAAACTATGAAATTCACTAAACCACAAACACTTCAAGATATATCCAAAATTCTAGCTTGTGATTTTGTGGGTGATGAAAACTTTCCTGTGCTGGGCATGAATGAAATTCATGTGGTAACTCCTGGAGACATTGTTTTTGTTGACCACCAAAAATACTATGATAAGGCATTGGCATCTGCTGCTACAGTTATTCTAATCAATAAAAAAGTAGCGTGTCCAGACGGAAAAGCATTGCTTATTAGTGAAGACCCTTTTAATGATTTTAATAAACTTACCAATCATTTCAACCCTTTTAAAAAAGCTACAGACCTTCTTTCTAGCACTGCTACTATTGGGCATAATACCATTATACAACCCAATGTTTTTATAGGTAATAATGTGCGTATAGGTAGTGATTGTATTATACATAGTAATGTGGTTATATATGATAACACGGTAATTGGAAATAACGTTACTATTCATGCTGGAACTATTTTAGGAGCCGATGGCTTCTACTATAAAAACAGACCCAAAAAATTTGATAAATTACTTAGTGGAGGTAATGTGGTTATAGAAGACAATGTAGACCTTGGTGCACTATGCTCGATAGATAAAGGAGTAACGGCCTCTACTACTGTTGGCGAAGGTTCAAAGTTAGATAACCAGGTTCATGTTGGCCATGATACCGTAATCGGAAAACGATGTCTAATAGCTGCTCAGGCATGTATAGCTGGTTGCGTTGTTATAGAAGACTTTGTTACACTTTGGGGGCAAGTAGGTGTTACTAGTGGGGTTACTATTGGTAAAAAAGCAGTAATTTCGGGGCAAAGTGGTGTAAGCAAGTCTCTTGAGGGATATAAGGCATATTTTGGTAGTCCTGCAGATGAAATTAGAAAAAAACATAAAGAGCTAGCATCTATTCGGTTAATACCAACCATTATTGAAAAATTAGACAACCTATAATGAGTACAAGCGCAAAAAATATTGTTAAGAGTTTTTATCAGGCAAATTTTGTAACTGATACTACAGATGTTCAAAAATACTTACATAAGGATATTGTTCTTATTTGGAATAATACAGAGGGGCTTACCATCATGCATCATAAAGAAATTATTGATACATTCTTAGAGGTTAGTAGAACATATAATGAGTTACGTATCGAGGTGAGTCATGTTTTGGAAGATGAAAACTTTGTAACGATACGCTACAAATACTACATAAGAACTATTGAAAACCCAGACGAAGAGCTTGGTATAGCCCATTTTATTGCTATTTGGGAAGTAAAAGAGGGTCAGTTATATAGGGGGCATCAAATTAGTCAGCCTGTAATGAGCATCGATGATTCTAACGGAACATATAACAAAGTAAAAGTATAAACTTTGTTTCTTACCCAAAACAAAAATAGTACCTTTGCACCGCAAACTTTAAAGGTTTTTTTCTGAAATTTTAGAGCATCCAAATATTGTGTTGCACCCACAAAATTTATAGTTTAACATAGACAAAATATATTTATGAGTGTTTTAGTAAATAAAGATTCAAAAATCATAGTTCAGGGTTTTACAGGTAGTGAAGGAACTTTTCATGCAGGTCAAATGATTGAATACGGTACAAACGTTGTTGGTGGAGTAACTCCTGGTAAAGGAGGGCAAACACACCTTGACAGGCCTGTTTTTAATACAGTAGCCGATGCTGTTGCTAAAGTTGGAGCAGATACTTCAATCATATTTGTGCCACCAGCATTTGCAGCAGATGCTATTATGGAAGCTGCAGACGCGGGTATAAAAGTAATTATCACAATTACTGAAGGAATTCCTGTGGCTGATATGATTAAAACAGCAAACTATATAAAAGATAGAGATTGCAGGCTTATTGGCCCTAACTGTCCAGGTGTTATTACGCCAGGTGAGGCAAAAGTTGGTATTATGCCAGGATTTGTATTCAAAAAAGGGAATGTTGGTATTGTTTCAAAATCAGGAACATTAACCTATGAAGCAGCTGATCAAGTTGTAAAACAAGGCTTAGGTATAACAACCGCTATTGGTATTGGAGGAGATCCTATTATTGGAACCACGACTAAAGAAGCTGTAGAAATGTTAATTAATGACCCAGAAACAGAAGCTGTAGTCATGATTGGTGAAATTGGTGGACAACTAGAGGCAGATGCTGCTCATTGGTATAAAGCTAGTGGAAGTACAAAGCCAGTAATAGGGTTTATAGCAGGAGAAACCGCGCCAGCAGGAAGAACAATGGGACATGCAGGAGCCATAGTTGGTGGGAGTGATGACACAGCACAAGCAAAAAAGAAGATCATGCGTGCTTGTGGTATACATGTTGTTGAATCACCGGCAGAAATTGGAAAAAAAGTTGCTGAAGTTTTAGGATAACATAAAAACGTGTAGCACTTACATATTTAAACGTTTGGGTTTTCTTAAAAACTCAAACGTTTTTTTATGGCATTACTTTAATTAAATGAACTATTAAACTATGTCACCCTAAGTCCCATTAAATTATAAGAATTTGTGGAGGTATATATATCGTTTTGGGTATATTTATCCATTGAAAAAAACAACCTAATTTCAGATTAAAATTTATTATATGAAGCTTTTAGAAGGGAAAACTGCGATTATTACAGGTGGAAGCCGAGGCATTGGTAAAGGAATTGTTGAAGTATTTGCTCAACATGGTGCTAATGTTGCATTTACATATAACTCATCTGCAGCGCCTGCAGAAGCCTTGGCGCTTCAGATATCTGAAATGGGCGTAAAAGCTAAAGCTTATAAAAGCAATGCTGCAAGTTATGAAGAGTCTCAAGAGCTTGCCAAAGCTGTACTAGAAGATTTTGGCGGCATCGATATTTTAATTAACAATGCAGGTATTACAAAAGATAATTTACTGATGCGTATGAGTGAAGATGATTTTGACTCGGTACTTGAAGTAAACTTGAAGTCTGTTTTTAACATGACCAAAGCGGTACAGCGTACCATGCTCAAACAGAGAAAAGGTTCCATTATTAATATGAGTTCTATTGTTGGGGTAAAAGGAAATGCAGGACAAACAAATTATGCTGCTTCTAAAGCGGGGATTATTGGTTTTTCTAAATCTGTAGCGCTAGAATTAGGCTCTCGGGATATCCGCAGCAATGTAATAGCACCTGGTTTTATTGAAACAGAGATGACTGGAAAGCTAGACGAGGTAACCGTTCAATCGTGGCGTGATGCCATTCCTTTAAAACGAGGAGGTACTCCAGAAGATATCGCAAATGCATGTGTTTTCCTTGCAAGTGACCTTTCTAGTTATGTTACAGGACAAGTCATTAACGTAGATGGAGGTATGCTCACCTAATAAAGTATTATAAGCGAACCTCCTATAAAGCTTATATTGTTGGACCATTAATTGTCTCCCTTTTGAACGCAGAATCTATTCTTTATATAAGTATTGCAGCAATTATTTCCTTAATAATTACCGCATATGTGTATGGGTATAAAACGAAATACACCAACAAATTACGTTGGTTGTTTGGAATATTACGTTTTATTACCCTCTTTAGTATTTTGGTGTTATTAATTAATCCTAAATTTAAAAGTGACACCTACACCATAGAGAAACCAAAACTTCCTGTCTTGGTTGATAATTCGTTTTCTATAGCTTCGCTCAATCAAAGAGAAAATTCCTTAGCTGTTTTAAAAAAACTAGAAGAAAACGAGATCTTAAATAAAAAATTTGAGGTCTCTTATTTTCAGTTTGGCAGTCATTTTCAGTCACTAGATTCTATATCGTTAGATGAGAAAAACACAAATATTTCTAAAGCATTAATATCTATTCAAGAAATATTTGACTTAGAAATTGCACCTATCATTCTTGTTTCAGATGGAAATCAAACACTAGGTACTGATTATGAATATACGGTTTCGCAATTAAAACATCCAGTATACCCAGTAATACTTGGAGATTCAATACGCTATACAGACCTTAAAATAGAACAACTTACCAGCAATCGGTATGCCTTTTTAAAGAATAAGTTTCCAGTAGAAGTTGTCTTGGTATATAGTGGTTCTGATACTGTAAGGTCAGAATTTATCGTAAACAAAGGAGATGCAGTGGTGTATCGTGAAGCTATTTCTTTTTCAGAAAAGAAAAATGTACATACTGTTTCTTTAACCTTGCCTGCTCAAAAAGTGGGTTTACAAAGTTATACAGCGAAGATTACAGCGCTAGATGACGAAAAAAATAAAATAAATAATAGCAACCGTTTTGCAATAGAGGTAATAGATCAGGCTACAAATGTGTTAATAGTTAGTTCGATACTACATCCAGATATGGGGATGTTAAAAAAAGCGATTACAACCAATAAACAGCGTACCGTGACTTTTAAAAACCCTCGAGAAGCTGCAGCAGTGATTAATGATTACCAATTAGTCATACTATATCAGCCAAATAGAGAGTTTGATTCTGTATATCAAGAGCTTTCAAAACTTAAAAAAAACACTTTTGTCTTTACTGGCGCCCAGACAGATTGGAGTTACCTAAATACTGTACAAGAGTATTACGAGAAAGAATTCTTCAACCAAACAGAAATTGCTTCAGCAAAATTAAACCTTGACTATGGCGCTTTTTCGATATATCCAATTGGCTTCGATGATTTCCCTCCCTTACAAACGGTATTTGGAGCACTTTCAGTTCTAGCACCACATCAAATAATTCTTGAGCAATATATTGACGGTATTGTTACAAATACACCAATGCTGTCTACAATCGAGGTCAATGGAATGCGTCATGCTATTTGGGATGGACAAGATATATGGAAATGGCGCGCACAATCCTATAGAGACACCCAAAGTTTTGAAGATTTTGATGCTTTTATTGGTAACATAGTTCAGTACCTAGCTTCTAACAAACGTCGTAGTAGGCTAGAGGTGAGTAATGAAACATTTTATTACAATAGTGCCCCCATCAAAATTTCTGCACAATACTATGATAAAAATTTTGTTTTTGACACTAGGGCTTTACTTTCTATTTCGGTAGTACATCAAGAAAGCAAAAAAAGAAGTGTCTTTCCATTGTTATTGAAAAACAACTTTTTTGAGGCTGACTTAAATAGTTTAGATGCAGGTTCTTATCGGTATACCGTTTCAGCAAGGGATCAAGAAATTACTAGAAGTGGAAGTTTTACCATACTACAATTTAATATTGAACAACAGTTTTTAAACGCAAACATCCCTAAATTAAAACGGTTGGCAGAAAAAACAAAGGGAACTGCCTATTTTACTAATGAAGTAGATCAATTAATTAACGAATTAATAACAAATCAAAGCTATGCTACTATTCAAAAAAACGAACAAAAAGTAGTACCTTTAATTTTTATTAAATGGTTACTCGGTCTTATTGCTTTGAGCCTTGCAATGGAGTGGTTTATTAGAAAATTTAATGGCCTCATATAAATATAAAATTATGGAAAAATTACCAAAAATTGGCGTGCCAATTATTATTGTTATTGTACTTGCTGTAATACTATTAGCAAAATCTGCCATCACTATAGATTCTGGTGAAGCGGGAGTTCTATATAAAACCTTTGACAACGGTGTTGTTACTGATCTTCCACCTTTGGGTGAAGGGTTTCATGTAATTGCTCCATGGAACAAAGTATTTGTTTATGAAGTAAGACAGCAAGAATTGTTTGAGAAGATGAAAGTGTTGTCATCAAACGGTTTGGAAATACAAATTGATGCATCGGCATGGTATGAGCCGGTATATAACGAATTAGGTAACCTTCACCAATCTTTAGGTGAAAATTACCTAGGTAGGGTAATACAACCAGCCATTCGTTCTGCAGCACGAAGTGTAGTAGGCCGGTATACACCAGAGCAATTATACTCTAGTAAACGGGATGCTATTCAAGATGAAATCTTTGCAGAAACAAAGACAATTTTAGAAAAGCAATATGTTCAATTAAATGAGGTATTAGTTCGTGATGTAACGTTACCAAACACGATCAAGGAAGCAATTGAGCGTAAATTGCGTCAAGAACAGGAATCTTTAGAGTATGAGTTTAGATTAGTAAC
>JBLHII010000080.1:0-8335 GCA_047616265.1 Minisyncoccia bacterium | reverse complement strand
TATTTCAATACAAGAAACCTTTAAAAGTTTAACGGGTACCGCTAGTAAAAGTTCTTGGCAATATATTATTACAGAGTATAGAGTACCTAAAGCTATTACGGCTATGATTGCAGGAGGTGGATTGGCTATTTCGGGGTTATTAATGCAAACACTATTTAGAAATCCTTTAGCAGGTCCTTTTGTTTTGGGGCTGAGCAGTGGTGCAAGTTTGGGTGTTGCAATCTTAATTTTAGGCGCTGGGGCTATTGGAGGTGCATTAAGCACTGTGCTTTTGAGCTCATGGAGCTTGGTTGTCGCGAGTGCCTTAGGAAGCTTCCTTGTGTTACTAGCCGTGCTGGCGGTGACATTTAAAATAAAAGACACCATGGCTATTCTTATAATTGGGCTTATGTTTGGTAGTCTTACGGGTGCTGTAGTGGCGGTACTCTCCTATTTTAGTAACGCAGAACAATTACAGCAATTTATATTTTGGTCTTTTGGAAGCCTAGGTAATCAATCCTGGCAAGGGGTTGCTATTCTTTTTGTCTGCTTCTTTTTAGGGCTAATTACAAGCATAAGGAGCGCCAAAGCTTTAAACGCATTATTGCTAGGCGAAAACTATGCTAAAAGCATGGGACTCAAAATAAAAAACAATATGCTGCTTATCATTTTAGCCACAAGTATATTGGCCGGTGGCATTACGGCTTTTGTTGGCCCTATTGCCTTTATTGGTCTTGCAGTACCGCATGTAACTAGACAGTTTATAAAAACATCCAATCATTTTATTTTAATTCCTGCGGTGGCAATAAGTGGTGCTATATTAATGCTTGTTTGTGATACCATAGCGCAGCTACCTGGCACAGAATACACGCTACCTATTAATGCTATTACATCTCTTATTGGGGCACCTGTGGTTATTTGGTTGTTAATTCGTAAAAGAAAACTTATATTTTAATGGCAACTAAAACAAACCATACCGTCATTAGTTGCAAAGACCTAAGCATTGGGTATCGAAATAAAAAAAAGGTAGCAGTCATTGCAAAAGAAATTAGTTTTTCTATTACCGAAGGAACCCTTGTGGCTATGGTAGGAAGCAATGGCATAGGAAAATCAACCTTATTAAAAACCCTAACAGCAATGTTGCCAGCTTTAAGTGGAAGCATCCAGATAAATGGCAAAGAAACAACAGCTTATAGCACCCTAGAACGTTCAAGTAAACTAAGCGTGGTTCTCACGGAGGCGCCTGCCTCTAAGAACATGAGCGTCATAGAATTAGTAAGCCTAGGAAGACAGCCTTACACCAATTGGATGGGAACATTAACCCAGCAGGATAAAAATAAAATCCTTGAAGCACTAAACGATACAGATCTTACCGCATTTGCACATAGAAACTGTTTTGAGTTAAGTGATGGTCAATTACAACGCGTCTATATTGCAAGAGCCTTGGCGCAAGACACCCCACTCATTATACTAGACGAACCTACTACACATTTAGATTTATATCATAGAGCTGCTATAGTAAAACTCCTCAAGAAATTAACACAAGAAAAAAACAAAACTATTTTGTTTTCTACCCATGAAATAGACCTAGCCATTCAGATTTCTGACAAAATGATGGTCATGACAGAAAACCATATGGCATTTAACACGCCTTGTAATTTGATACAACAAGGTGCTTTTGATAGTTTATTTCCTAATGAAATTGTTGTTTTTGACAAGAAAACAGGTCGTTTTTCTGTTACTTAATACTGCAATACTAACAAGAGTTAGTATCTTTACTATACTGATATACTACTATTTCAGACAAACTAAATTTAAAACACATTGAACGAGACCTTATTCCTTTTTATTATTGCCGTCATTGCCCTCGTTGCTGGAGGTTTTTTAGGCCATTTTATCGCACAATTAAAATCTAAAAACGACACAGGTAAACTAGAAGAACGTTTGCAACAGGCAAGCTCTCAAATAGAAAAACTAGAAACGCAAGTACATATTATTTCACAAGAAAAAGAGACTGTTCGGAAAGAAAAAGAAACTGTCAACATAGAACTTTCTATGGCCGCTAGCACCTTGACACATCTAGAAAAAAAACTACTAGAAGAGCGAGGTGAGTTAGAAAAAATACAAGAAAAATTCTCCAAAGAATTTGAAAACCTTGCAAATAAAATACTAGATTCAAAATCTGAAAAATTTACCAAACAAAACAAGGAGAACATTGATACCATCTTAAAACCATTACAAGCAAAAATTGAAAAGTTTGAACAAAAAGTAGATAACACAAATAAAGAAAGTATTGATAGACATGCCATGCTAAGACAACAAATTATTGGCTTAAAGGAACTCAACGAGCAAATGAGTTTGGAAGCAAATAACTTAACCAAAGCCCTCAAAGGAGATAGTAAAATTCAAGGAAATTGGGGTGAATTGGTACTAGAGCGCGTTCTAGAAAAAAGTGGTCTAGAAAAAGATAGAGAATACTTTGTGCAAACTAGTTTCACCACAGAAGATGGCAAACGTGTATTGCCGGATGTTGTCATACATCTTCCAGATAATAATAAAATGATTATTGACTCTAAGGTATCCTTAGTAGCCTATGAGCGTTTTGTTAACGAAGATGACCCAATACTGAAAAAACAGCACCTAACAGAGCATGTAAACTCTCTTAAAAAACACATTGAACAACTAAGTAGCAAAAACTACCACGATTTATATACCATTGAAAGTCCAGATTTTGTATTGCTTTTTGTTCCTATAGAACCTGCTTTTGCTATCGCTATTAATACAGATGAAAATATATATGCCTGGGCGTTTGAAAAGAACATTGTGATTGTAACACCATCTACCTTACTAGCTACCTTACGCACTATAGACACGATGTGGAATAATCAAAAGCAGCAACAAAATGCTATAGAGATAGCTACACAGGCAGGTAGATTGTATGATCAATTTGTGAATTTAACAGATGATTTAATAAAAATAGGCAATCAACTAAATACCGTAAAAGGGAGCTACGATGGCACGATGAAGAAGCTTACTGGACAAGGAAATCTAATTAAAAAAGTAGAAAGTATTAAAAAATTAGGCATCAAACAACGTAAGCACATAAACGAAAAATTAGTGCAAAAAGCGGAAGATGAATTAGAATAAACAATTGTCAGTTCAAATAAAATTAAAACAAAAAAAAGTCTCGAAATAATCGAGACTTTTTTTGTTTTAATGGTTGTTACTCTTTAATAAAGCGTGTTGTTATGTTTCCACTTTTAGCATTAACGTTAACTACATAAACACCTTTTGCAAGTGAACTAACATCTATCATGCTGCTTTTATGGTCTATGGCTTGCTCTAAAACCAAAGTGCCTAAAGCAGAGTATATTTCAATTGTTGCGTTATCAAATACTACATTTTGAAGACTTACCGTTAATACATCGTTCGCAGGTACAGGAAACAATGAAACTGTTTGTGTCTCCACTCCATTTAAACCCAAAGAAAAAGCAAGGGTCGTTATTCCTCTATTCCCTGATCCGTGATTTTGAAAGTTTGTTGATACTCCATTGGCCCAAACAATATCTAAGGTGTCTGCAGCCGGATCAAACGTGAAATCTGTAGGGTCACTTCCCGCTAGAGATCTTCCAGCAACTACTGTTCTTACACCACTAGAAACAGTATTGGAGAGTAATGTCCAATCTTGTGTGTCTGTCTCAGGAGGAACACCTATACCTAGAAATGCTCTGTCATTAAAACCTGTACTGTCAAACGTAACTACGTCCCCTCCAGAAGTCATTGATGAGACTCCAAAACCAAGGCCCATCCATCTATTTTCGTCTCCAATCATAGATATTAACACATCTGTATCGTTAATATTAATACTAATAGTATAACCGTCTGAAACCGGAATAAATCCAGTGCTAATTTGTGCTTGTGAAAAACAGCCAACCAAGAGGGCTGTTAATAAAATTATTTTTCTCATTGATATATATTTAAAAGTTTAATTAAAGGTTCATTTTGTTTCATGATAGCATAATCCAATGCCTTATTACCTCTAAAATCTTTTGCATTGACATCTGCTCCTTGTTTTAGAAGATATTCTGCAATATCATAGTGGTTAAATAAAGCTGCAAACTGTAATGCCGTAGCTTTATTTTTATCTGAAATATTAGGATCTGCCCCATCTTTAAGCAATACAATAACAGCTTCCTTATGCCCTTTTACTGTAGCAGCCATAAGGGCTGTGCCGTATGGACTTGTAGCATTAATAGCGGCTTTATTTTTCAAAAGATACAAAATCATATCTGTCTTATTATAGTATGCGGCAAGCATCAATGGAGAATAACCACTCTCATTTTGAAGGTTAAACGCTGTTTTATCTTGAATACCTAATGCTTCAATAGCTTGTATGTCTCCATTTTTTGCAAAATCATAGATTGTTTGCGAAATAACAGAAGAACAAGAAATAAATAAAATGATTATATACCTTACCATAACTTAAACCAAATATAAAGAAAACTTAGATATTATCTCTACCTAGATTCTTAAAACTACAAAGGTGAAAATGCACACCAAAAATAACTGCATAAAAAAACCTACACAAACATAAAGGTTTATATAGGTTTTTACTTTTAATAAGTAACTATTACTTACTTAAATACATTTTCCTTCTAGAATATAGATCTTGAAATTGATCATCTTCTAAACTATCAATAAATAAAATACTCTCTCCGGTACTCTTCATCTCTGGTCCTAGTTGTTTATTTACGTTTGGAAATTTATTGAAACTAAATACAGGCTGCTTAATAGCGTACCCCTCTAATTTAGGATTAAAATCAAAATCTTTTACTTTGCTATGGCCAAGCATTACTTTGGTTGCATAATTTACATAAGGCTCTCCATAAGCCTTCGCTATAAAAGGAACCGTCCTAGAAGCTCTTGGATTGGCCTCAATGATATACACCATGTCATCTTTAACCGCAAACTGAATATTAATCAATCCTACTGTGTTAAGTGCTTTGGCAATCTTTACAGTGTGGTCTTTAATTTGTTGTATAACTCCCTCAGTCAAATCAAATGGAGGCAAGGTAGCGTTAGAATCTCCTGAGTGAATACCGCAAGGCTCTATGTGCTCCATCATGCCAATGATATAAATATCATCTCCATCACAAATAGCATCTGCCTCTGCTTCTATTGCACCATCTAAATAATGATCCAACAAAAGCTTATTGTTTGGTATTTTACGCAATAGGTCTACTACGTGCTCTTCCAACTCTTTTTTATTAATAACAATTTTCATGCCCTGACCCCCTAATACATATGAAGGTCTAATTAATAATGGGAAGTCTAATGTGTCTGCTAGAACTAAAGCTTCTTCTGTAGTTTCTGCAACTCCAAACTCGGGATATGGAATGCCTAAGTCTTTTAAAATGGTAGAAAAACTTCCTCTGTCTTCGGCGAGATCTAGTGCTTGATAACTAGTTCCTAGAATTTTAACACCATACCGTTCTAGTTTCTCTGCCAACTTTAATGCAGTCTGGCCTCCTAGTTGAACGATAACACCCTCTGGTTTTTCATGCCGAATAATATCATAAATATGTTCCCAAAACACAGGCTCAAAGTATAATTTATCTGCAACATCAAAATCTGTAGAAACCGTTTCTGGATTGCAGTTTATCATAATGGTTTCGTAACCTATCTCAGACGCAGCTAATATTCCATGAACACAACAGTAATCAAATTCAATTCCCTGCCCAATTCGGTTTGGGCCGGAACCTAGTACTATTATTTTCTTTTTTTCAGTTACCACACTATCATTTTCAACGTAACTAGTTCCATCAGGTAATTCTATGCTATTTTCGAAAGTTGAGTAGTAATAAGGTGTTTGTGCTTTAAATTCTGCAGCACAGGTATCTACTAATTTATATACCCGTTGTATGTTTAATTCTTCTCGTTTATTATACACCTGGCTTTCTAGACATTTCAGCATGTGCGCAATTTGTCTATCTCCGTAGCCTTTTTGTTTGCCCTCTAAAAGTAATTCACGCGGCAATGTTTCTAAGGTATATTTTGAAATTTCTTTTTCTAACAAATACAGTTCTTCATATTGCTTTAAGAACCACATGTCTATTTTTGTAATTTCATGAATGCGGCTCAAAGGTATTCCTAATTGAATGGCGTCATAAATAACAAAAACGCGATCCCAGCTTGCATTTTTTAATTTATCAAGAATCTGTTCATAGTTCGTATAACTCTTTCCATCTGCACCTAGCCCATTTCGTTTAATTTCTAGAGACTGTGTCGCTTTGTGTAAGGCTTCTTGAAAACTTCGGCCAATCCCCATTACTTCTCCTACAGATTTCATTTGTAACCCTAAAGTTCTATCACTCCCTTCAAACTTATCAAAATTCCAACGTGGTATTTTTACAATTACATAATCCAAGGTTGGCTCAAACAGTGCAGATGTAGACTTGGTAATTTGATTATCTAACTCATCTAAGTGATACCCAATTGCAAGCTTTGAAGCAATTTTTGCGATAGGATATCCCGTTGCTTTTGATGCCAAAGCTGAAGAACGCGATACACGCGGGTTAATTTCAATGGCAATAATGTCTTCTTTATCATCTGGGCTTACTGCAAATTGCACATTACAACCTCCGGCAAAGTCACCAATACTTCGCATCATATGAATGGCCATGTCACGCATGCGTTGATAGGTTTTATCACTCAAGGTCATTGCTGGTGCAACGGTAATAGAGTCTCCAGTATGGATTCCCATTGGGTCCATGTTTTCAATAGCACAAATAATAACTACGTTGTCATTTCTATCCCGCAATAATTCTAGTTCGTATTCTTTCCAGCCCATCATGGCTTTGTCTATCATTACCTCATGAATGGGAGATACTTCAAGTCCATGACGCAATAGATCATCAAAATCTTCTTCTTTATACACGATAGACGCTCCTGCTCCACCTAGAGTGTAAGAGGCTCTAATAACGAGTGGAAATCCAAATTTTTGGGCAATTTCTTTTCCTTTTAAGTATGATGTTGCTGTTGCTTGAGGTGCCATAGCAACTCCAATTTTCTCCATCAACAATCTAAATTTCTCTCTATCTTCTGTAATGTTAATAGCATCAATATCAACACCAATAATATCTACTTCAAAATCCTTCCAAATCCCTTTCTCATCTGCCTCAATAGCCAAGTTCAAAGCTGTTTGCCCTCCCATGGTTGGAAGTACAGCATCAATTTGCGGATGCTCTTTCAGTATTTTTATAATAGATTTTGTAGTTAGTGGCAATAGATAGATATGATCTGCCATTGCTGGATCTGTCATAATTGTTGCTGGGTTCGAGTTTATTAGAATGGTTTCAATTCCATCCTCCCGAAGCGACCTTAGTGCTTGAGAACCAGAGTAATCGAATTCACAGGCTTGACCAATAACAATTGGTCCAGAGCCAATAATCAAAATAGATTTAAGTGCAGTGTTTTTTGGCATAATAACAAAATTTTTTACTGTTTCAAAATTACGATTCAATGGGGTATAAAAAAAAGGTGTTGCTTATAAAAACAACACCTTTTATTTATGACTTATCAACATTTATTTTTTGTGACGAGTTTCTGAAGAAACAGAAATTTTCTTTCTTCCTTTTGCTCTACGAGCTGCTAATACCTTTCTACCGCTTACAGATGCCATACGCTCTCTAAAACCGTGCTTGTTTCTTCTCTTTCTTTTTGATGGCTGAAATGTTCTTTTACTCATGGTATATTATATTAATCGTCTTGATATCCCGTTAGTTTATGCTTTGTGCAATGTGTACAATATAATATACTGTATATGCGGCTGCAAAGATACAATCTTTTTTTAAACGTCAAAGACCAAAATGTGAAATCTTTTTAATTGTTTTCACTACCTTTGGTGACCTTAAAAAAAGGCATTATGTTCCACAAAAATTTAAAATTAGTAATTACGGTACTCCTTATTAGTACAGCAGTTTGGCAATTCACAGAAAGTAACATAGGAAATGGCATCATGTTTATACTTCTAGCCTCGATATTTGTTTTCTTGTACTTCAAAAATGAAATTATTCTATTAGCATTTCTTAGATTACGGAAACAAGACTTTCCAGGTGCAAAAAAGTGGCTTGATAGAATCAAAAATCCTGAAGCTTCGTTAGTTACAAAGCAACAAGGGTATTTTAATTACCTAAATGGTTTGATGATATCACAAAGCAACATGAATGAGGCAGAAAAATATTTCAAAAAAGCAGTTGCTCTAGGCTTAAGCATGGACACAGACATGGCCATGACAAAATTAAACTTAGCGGGTATTGCTATGTCAAAAAACAGAAAACGGGAAGCTGAAGCCTTA
>JBLHII010000079.1:0-8350 GCA_047616265.1 Minisyncoccia bacterium | reverse complement strand
GCATTAACACCTATTCTTCACTCATTAATCCACAATGCCTTATCCCTCATACCATAACTGCCCTAACAGGTATTAATAATGAACTCGTTGCTGGCGCTCCTGTTTTTGCAGAAATTGCTCAAGAAATCAATGCGTTTACAAAAGACGCTGTGTTTGTAGCACACAACGTAAATTTTGATTTTGGATTCTTTAAAAAAGAATTTGCTGCGGTTGGCATTCCCTACTTAAGAAAGAAGTTATGCACTGTACGCCTCTCTAGAAAACTAATACCAGGACTTCCCTCCTATAGCTTAGGAAGGCTTACTAGCGCTATAGGTATTTCATTAACTGGAGCACATAGAGCCGAAGCTGACACCTTAGCTACCGTGGCGCTTTTTAAAAAATTACTTATAATTGATGCTGCTTCGGGGTACGAAACGATCTTAAACTCATTGGATGTAAAATCTAAAGAAGCAACACTACCTCCAAACCTACCAGCTAAAGATATTGCTATATTACCAGAAACTCCTGGAGCTTATTTTTTCAAAAATGAAGCCCAAAAAATAATCTATGTAGGAAAAGCAAAAAATATAAAATCTAGGGTGCTTTCTCACTTATATTCCAAACTTTCGAAAGAAATTGCATTAGCACAAGAAACATACTATATTGATTTTGAAGAAACTGGAAATGAACTTACCGCGTTGTTATTAGAATCACAAAACATTCTTAAACACTACCCAAAGTACAATAAGGTGCAAAAAAGACCCACAACAACATTCCAAATTATTAATTACACGAATAGAAAAGGAGTGATTCAGCTCGCCATTGGAAAAACAAAAACAACTACAAACTCAATTGCAACACTATACAGTAATGCATTGGCGATAGAAAAACTAGAACTTCTATGCGAAGAATATAAGCTTTGCCCTAGATTTTGCTCTCTTCAAAACCAAGGCGAAGCATGTTCTCATTATAAAATAAAAAACTGTAAAGGAATATGTGAAGATCTGGAGAATGTAGCACTATACAATGGTAGAGTTACCAAAGCTATAGAAGCATTTCAAAAAGAACAACCCAGTTACATTATTAAAGGGAAAGGCCGAACCGCATCTGAATTTTCAATTATTTTAGTAGAACAAGGAACCTATAAAGGATTTGGATTTATAGATGGATCTGAAGCGATACAGTATTTTGATGACTTTGCAAATCATATCACACTATGTAATAGCACCTTTCACACAACTAAGATCATACAATCGTATCTTAAGAAAAATAGCAAAAAAGATGTTATCACCAAGAAAGAAGCTACCATGGCACCTTAATTCATTAAAAATCGTCTAGCTGAAACATGGTCCTAAACGTTATTTTATAACAGACATGTTGATTCAACGGTTAAAATAAAGCTTCCTGAAAAATATAAAACCCAAGGGGTATTACTCCTCACTTTATATCGTTCTAAAACAAAAAAAATTATGACTTATGGAAAAATGAAACAATAAAATAGAACTTCTTTTTTATTTATGTCGGGATGACAGGATTTGAACCTGCGACCACTTGACCCCCAGCCAAGTACGCTACCGGACTGCGCCACATCCCGTATTTAAAAATAAACCTAAAAAAGAATTTTTATTTATTGAATCCAAAAATAACAAAATCAACAATTAATACCCGTAAAATAAATTAAAAATAAAGAGGTAATATCTATATAAATCATTAATTTCGCAATCCGAATTAACAGTTCAATTCGGGGTGTAGCGTAGCCCGGTTATCGCGCCACGTTTGGGACGTGGAGGCCGCAGGTTCGAATCCTGCCACCCCGACCAAAAACCGTCTGAGAAATCAGATGGTTTTTTTCGTTTAGAACAACATTCAGATTGTTATATTTACATTGCTTTTGGCAAGATAATACTATAAAAAATCTAAGAATGACTAAGAATAGAATACACTACACTGCTTTTATAGCTATCTTAATGATTTCATGCAATAACACAAATAAAAAAGATACCGCTCCAAGCACACTAGCAACTACAGAAGAAATAACACAAAGCCCTCTAGAGAAAAGCATAGAAAGAGGGGCAAAAGTATACAGAAATATTTGTGCGCAATGTCATAGACCAAATGGTAAAGGTATTGCTAAAAATTTTCCACCGTTGGCTGGCTCTAATTGGCTAACAGCAAAAAGGTTAGAAAGCATCAAATCTGTCAAATACGGGCTGAGAGGAGAAATAGTTGTTAACGGTGAGCCCTATGATGGTGTAATGAACCCGATGGGGCTAAGCAACAAACAAGTGGCAGACGTTATGAATTACACGATGAATTCTTGGGGGAACGAGCAAAAAGATATGGTTACAGTCCAAGAAGTTAATTCTGTTAAAAAGTAATGACTCGTAAAGATAGCTAGCATTACAAAATCCTTATTTTTGTAAAAAACATACCCTATGCTTATTATTGGTATTGCAGGTGGTACTGGCTGCGGAAAAACAACAGTAGTAGAACAAATTATAGCACAACTTCCAAAAGATGAAGTCTGTGTAATATCACAAGATTCTTACTATAAAGACACAAGTCATATGCGGTATGAGGAACGGGTAGCCATCAATTTTGACCACCCTAACTCCATCGATTTTGAATTACTGTTACAGCATTTAATAGCCCTCCGTAATGGAGAATCATTTGAACAACCTGTGTATTCTTTTGTAGAACACAACCGTACTGGAAAAACCATTACAACACATCCAAAAAAAGTAGTCATCGTAGAGGGTATTTTAATACTAACACAACCCGAGATTAGAGATATGTTTGATGTAAACGTATTTGTACATGCAGATAGTGATGAACGTTTGATTAGAAGATTAAAGAGGGATATTTCAGAGCGCGGAAGAAACATAAATGAAGTTCTTACACGTTATCAAACCACACTCAAACCGATGCATCAACAATTTATAGAGCCTACAAAGGAGTTTGCAGATATCATTATCCCTACCAATAAATACAATACGGTAGCTGTAGATTTAATAAGAACGATTATTTCAGAACGATTGTAACATATGTTTAAAAATTCAAGAATAAAAAAAACAAATGGCTTCAATGGATCGGCAACAAATACGTGCTAATCTTGTTGCTTTTTTTTGTTTGGATGTTTTTTTTTGATGCCAATAACTATTTTTTTCACAAAGAACTTACTGATGACATTAAAGCCTTTGAGGAAAATAAAGAATTTTACACAGCAGAAATACAGAAAGACAAATCTTTTATTGAAAAAATGAAAGACAGCACAGAAATGGAACGTTTTGCGAGAGAGAGATACTATCTCAAAAAAGAAAACGAAGATATATACATCATAGAAAACCAAGACAGCATCCAATAAACTAGCTGTATGGCTTTAAGAGAATACATACCTATGAAAAAACATTTGTTGACAGATTTTGATTCAGTTTCCGCAAAAGCATGGAAGCAAAAAATACAAGCAGACCTAAAAGGTCTAGAGTACAATGAAACACTGGTAAGTAAAACACTAGAAGGAATTCATATAAAGCCTTTTTATCATACCGATGATGCCATTGCTGCTTTAAATATTCCAGGAACTCCGTCAGAATGGAACATTACACAAAGTGTATTTATTGACGATACTAAAATAGCAAACAATATTGCTTTAGATGCTATAGAGAGAGGGGCTGAAGCCATCTTATTTACAGCAGAAAAACCTTTTGACATCCCTCGTGTTTTTAAAGATTTTCCTTATGAAAAAGCAACTATTTACTTTGATTTTACTTTTTTAGATACCGTGTTTCTCACACAACTTTCTACCTGCCTAAACCAAGAAAAAGCTACTTTCTACCTAAATATAGACCCTATTGGAAAACTTACAAAAGAAGGGAATTGGTTTAAAAACAAACAAGAAGATTTTAACGCACTTCAAAACCTAAAAGAAGCTACAAACACGATATCGGTAGATACAACCAACTATCAAAACGCAGGAGCCACGATGGTTCAGCAGTTAGCGTATGCACTTGCGCATGCCAATGAGTACTTAAACCATCAAACGCTAGATAGTATTACCTTTAAAATAGCTGCAGGAACACATTATTTTTTTGAAATAGCCAAAATAAGAGCCTTAAGAATACTCTTCGCATCCTTAGCCAAAGAATACAAGGGTACCAACAATAGCTGCCATATTATTATGCAACCATCTAGACGTAACAAAACGTTATACGACTACAACATAAATATGCTTAGAAGCACAACAGAATCGATGTCTGGTGTTCTTGGAGGTGCTAATGCAGTTTGTAATATGCCGTATGATGCATTATACCACAAAAGCAATGAATTTGGAGAACGTATCTCTCGCAACCAGTTATTGATACTAAAGGCAGAAAGCTATTTTGATATTGTCACCAACCCCGCAGATGGGGCTTATTATATAGAAAGCGTCACTCAAGAATTGGCAGAAAAAGCACTTATCCTTTTTAAACACATTGAAGAGGGTGGTGGTTTCATCAAACAACTGCAAGAGGGAAGTATTCAAAAAAAAATAAAAGAGAGTGCTGCTAAAGAACAGGAACTTTTTGACAATGGAAGTATAACACTATTGGGCACAAACAAACATCCAAACCCAATGGATCTTATGAAGGAAAATTTAGAATTATTTCCATTTTTGAAAAGCAATCCTAGAAAAACATTAATTCAACCCATTATAGCAAAACGTTTAGCAGAAGCTATAGAACAAGAAAGACTAAGTCATGAGTAGAAAAGATATATCAAAAATATCCTTGTACAATGACGAGGAACACTCGAATATTAAAAATCAAAAGGCAGTTTTTAAAACTGCTGAAGATATTGAAGTACGCAAACACTACGTAAAAGAGGATGTTTCAGCATTAAAACATTTAGACTTTGTCGCTGGCATTGCTCCAAACCTACGAGGTCCTTACGCTACTATGTATGTTCGCAGACCTTGGACTATCAGGCAATATGCGGGGTTTTCTACTGCAGAAGACAGTAATGCATTTTATAGACGTAATCTAGCTGCTGGTCAAAAAGGACTATCTGTTGCTTTTGATTTAGCTACACACAGAGGCTATGATAGTGATCATGAACGGGTTGTTGGAGATGTTGGTAAGGCAGGAGTTGCGATAGACAGTGTCGAGGATATGAAAATTTTGTTTGATCAAATTCCATTAGATAAAATGAGTGTTTCTATGACCATGAATGGAGCCGTACTGCCTATTATGGCATTTTACATTGTTGCTGCAGAAGAACAGGGGGTTGCCTTAAAAGATCTTGCTGGAACCATTCAAAACGATATTTTAAAGGAATTTATGGTGCGTAATACATACATATACCCTCCTACTCCATCTATGAAAATTATAAGCGATATTTTTCAATATACATCGCAACACATGCCTAAGTTTAACAGTATTTCTATTTCTGGATATCATATGCAAGAAGCGGGTGCTACCTGCGATATAGAATTAGCATATACACTAGCAGATGGACTTGAGTACATTCGTAAGGGCTTAGATGCAGGAATGGACATAGACACCTTTGCGCCTCGCCTATCTTTCTTTTGGGCCATAGGGATGAATCATTTTATGGAAATCGCCAAAATGCGAGCTGCTAGAATGTTATGGGCAAAACTAGTGAACCAGTTTAACCCAAAAAACCAAAAATCATTAGCATTGAGAACTCATTGCCAAACAAGTGGTTGGAGCTTAACAGAGCAAGATCCTTTTAACAATGTTGCTCGTACTTGTATTGAGGCGTCAGCAGCTGCTTTTGGTGGAACACAATCTTTACACACAAATGCATTAGACGAGGCCATTGCCCTGCCCACAGATTTCAGTGCACGTATTGCAAGAAACACACAGATTTATCTTCAAGAAGAAACGCATATTACAAAAACTGTTGATCCTTGGGCTGGAAGCTATTACGTAGAAAACCTAACCAATGATATTGCAAATAAAGCATGGTCCCTCATACAAGAGGTAGAAGAACTGGGAGGCATGACAAAAGCCATTGAAGCTGGTATTCCAAAATTACGTATTGAAGAAGCCGCTGCAAGAAAACAAGCACGCATCGATAGCGACCAAGATATTATTGTAGGGGTTAATAAATATAGACTAGAAAAAGAAGATCCATTACAAATTCTAGATGTAGATAACCAAATGGTAAGAACCGCTCAATTAGAGCGACTCGAAAATATTAAGGGCTCAAGAAACAATGAAAAGGTAACAGAATGTTTAAAGGCTTTAACCATAGCTGCAACTAAAGGAACAGAAAATTTATTAACTTTGGCAGTAATAGCAGCCAGAGAAAGAGCTACACTAGGAGAAATTAGTGATGCACTCGAGATACCTTTTGGTAGATATAAAGCTCAAATAAAATCATTTAGCGGCGTGTATAGTAAAGAAATAAAAAAAGACCCATCCTTCGCCAAAGCAAGAGAACTAGCAAATAAATTTGCCGAGCTAGAAGGGCGTAGGCCAAGAATTATGATTGCTAAAATGGGACAAGATGGTCATGATCGTGGTGCCAAAGTTGTCGCTACTGGCTATGCAGATGTAGGCTTTGATGTAGATATTGGTCCTTTGTTTCAAACACCTAAAGAAGCAGCACAACAGGCGATAGAAAATGATGTGCATATTTTAGGTATTTCCTCATTAGCAGCTGGTCATAAAACACTTGTGCCGCAAGTTATTGCTGAAATGAAAGAACTCGGTCGTGAAGACATCATGGTAATAGTAGGTGGTGTTATTCCTGCTCAAGATTATCAGTTTCTTTTTGATGCAGGAGCATTAGCCGTCTATGGTCCTGGAACAAGAATTAGTGAAGCAGCTATCGAAATGTTAGCTATTTTAATAGACTCTGTAGCAGACTAATGACTTTTTAATTTTTGAAAATTATGCGATAAAATATGAAAAACTTTATACTACTACTGAGCGCATTATTTGTGTTTCAAGGTATTTCACAAGAAAAAGATACTGATCAAAAAACCTTATTAAGTGTTGTTGGAGGGTTCCATACCTTAAAAGTAGCCGAGTCTGATTTCTTTCAGCAATCTAGTGAAGACAATAGTGGCTATTCTATTGGTGTACAATATTCTATTTTTCCAGATTATGAATTCTCAAAAGCACTCATACGAGTTGGACTTGAATACTCAAAAGAAAAAGTGTCAGCAAATAGAACGATGAGATTTCAGGATCAAATAGTACTAAGTGATATCAACGCATCACTTATAAACTTTACTGCATTTGCTGCCTATCGGTTTAGCACAGATGCGAAAATAGATGGATATATAGGTGGAGGTTTTGGAGGGCAGGTACTACTTACCAAGACTGGAGACAGCTATCAATTTACTAATGAAGAGGGGCTTGTTTTCCCCGTTTTTGATGAAAACGAAATTAGCTACCCTATTCGGTATCAAAAAAGGGCTCCACCATTTTTCTTGGGGTTTATACTTGAAACGGGGGCCTATGTGAATATTCAAGAGAAGCTCGCGAGCGTTGCATTAGGAGTCCTGTTTAGTTCAGACATTCAGTTTTCAAGAAAAATACTGCAAAAAAATATTTTTTATATTAAAGTAGGCTACGAAATATTTTAGTATTCTTTTTGATTTAATATTGCATTCAACCAAACAAATAATTGCACTATCAGAAAACACCCAAAGCACTTAAAAGCCTTACTAAAATAGTGCCTCTCCATCACTAAATACCCTCGTAAATACACATCCTTTTAAAGGGCAGAAAGATGTTCACTATCTGTTAACAAAAATCATTTTAGATTCGGTTATTAAATAGTATTTTTACTCGTAAAACAAGACAACTTAATGGGTAAGATTATTGCAATTGCCAATCAAAAAGGAGGCGTAGGTAAAACCACCACTTCTATTAACCTAGCGGCATCTCTAGGTGTTTTAGAAAAAAAAGTGCTCTTAATTGATGCGGATCCACAAGCCAATGCTACTTCTGGACTAGGTATTGATGTGGAGGCTGTAATTAATGGTACCTATCAATTATTAGAACATTCTACAACGGCAAAGGATGCCATTGTAAAAACAAGCTCTCCAAATCTTGATCTAATCCCAGCGCATATTGATCTTGTTGCCATTGAAATTGAATTAGTAGACAAAAAGAACAGAGAGTACATGCTCAAGCAAATGATCACTGATCTTAAAAATGAGTATGATTATATTATTATAGATTGCGCTCCTTCATTAGGCTTGCTAACGTTAAATGCACTGACTGCCGCAGATGCTGTTATTATTCCTATACAATGTGAGTATTTTGCACTAGAAGGGCTTGGTAAACTTTTAAACACTATAAAAAGTGTCCAGAAAATACACAACCCAGAATTAGACATCGAGGGCTTGCTT